>NZ_JBHLZP010000600.1:1068-5664 GCF_042429965.1 Actinoallomurus acaciae | reverse complement strand
CGCGGCGCCGGTCCCCCGGCCTCGTCGTCCTGGCGCGCCGAGCGGCTGCCGGGCACGACGCCGGGGACGTCCGCTCCCGACCTGCCCGCCATGACCCCGATCGAGGAGACCATCGCCGACCTGTGGGCCACCGGCACGTCGGGGCATCATCCGATCGCCCACGTACGCGACATGCTGGACGAACGCGGCGTCGTCCCCCTGGGCGCGCTCGACGACGTGCCCGGCGACACGAACGTCCTGGTCGCCGGCGTGGTCACCCACCGGCAGCGCCCCGGCACGGCGGGCGGCGTGATCTTCTTCAACCTGGAGGACGAGACCGGGATGGCCAACGTCATCTGCCGCCCGCAGATCTGGGAGCGCTACCGGACCATGGCGTTCCAGGCCCAGGCGATGGTCGTCCACGCGCGCCTCGAACGCCACGACGGCGCCGCGAACCTCCTCGCCACCCGCCTGCGGCGCCTGCCGGTGACCACGATGACCCGGAGCCGCGACTTCCGCTGAACGATCTGCGGCACCGTCGCGCGAACGCGAAGGTTCCGTTCGGCGGACCAGCGGGGAGAACCCGACTCCTGCCCCCGCGAAGCCCGCTTCACCGTTGGTTGATCACTCGGCTGCCGGAGCATCGCACGTTCCGTTAGCATTCCGTGACGCACCGTGCGGCGACCACGCGTGCGGTGTTCCCTGACCGACTCAGTCCCCGCCTTGAACGGAGAACCCCCCGTGCGAATCACCGACATCCAGCGCTGCGCGGTTCGGCCTGGACGTCTCGTCGAGTGGACGCTCAGTCCGACGACCGTCGCGATGGCATCGGACCTGCCGGAGGACTCCCGGCCGCCGGCGTACATCCAGGAGGCGCACCTGCGGACGGTCCGCTCGGTACGTCAGGACGGTCTGGTCCTGCCCGCCTGGCTCGGCGCGGCGTTCGACCTGCCGGGCAGAGTCGATCTCGACGCACTGGAAGACGCACTGCGGAGCTGGACGCTACGACACGAGACGCTGCGCAGCGGCTTTCGCTGGGTGGGCGACGACATGCGCCGGTTCACGCTCGACGCCGGGGCCGTGGAGCTCCACCGCGAAGTGATCGGGGACTTCCCCGACGCGGCGGAGCTGACCTCCTACCTCCAGGACCGCTTCGACGTCGCGGCGGACGCGCTCGGCTGGCCGAACTACATCTACACGGCGGTCGTCCGGGACGAGTGCACCAGCGTGTACATGGCGTTCGACCACAGCAACGTCGACGCCTACTCCCTCCTGCGCATTCCCGCCGAGATCCTCGAGCTGTACACGGCGAACACCGAGGGCCGCACCACCGAAGCGCCTCCGGTCAGCAGTTACGTCGACTTCTGCGAGGTCGAACGGACCGAGGCGGACAAGATCGACGACGACCACACGACCGTGGCCCGCTGGCGGGAGTTCATCAACCGGTGCGGCGGGCAGCTGCCGAACCTCCCCGTCGAGCTCGGCCTGGGATCCAGCCGTCTGCACGCCCAGAAGCTCATGTGCGAGATGCTCGTGGACGCGGATGCCGCCGCCGCGTTCGAGGCGTACTGCCGGCCCTTCGGCGGCAGCCAGCTCGGCATCCTGGCGGCCACGAGCCTCCTCGTCCACGAGATCGGCGGAGAGCCCGTCTACCGCACGGTCGTGCCGTTCCACACCCGGGTCAAGGACCAGTGGTCGGACTCCGTGGGCTGGTTCGTCGGTGGCGCGCCGATCGAGGTCCCCGTCGCGGAGGGACCTGACTTCCTCACCGTCCTGAAGGTCGTGCGCGCCGAGCTGCGGGCCAACAGGCCGCTTTCGCGCATCCCCCTCGACCGGGTCCTGCGCCTGCTCGGCTCGGACTTCCGCCCGACCTCGCCCGACCTGTACTCATGCGTCTCGTTCCTTGACGCCCGGCAGCTCCCCGGATCCGAGCGTTGGACCGAGCTGAACGCGCACGGGCTGGTCAGGGTGACGCAGGGCGAGAAGGTCTTCGCGTGGATCAACCGGCTCCACGAGGGCCTGTGGTTCACGTGCCGTTACCCGGACACCGACGTGGCCTACAAGAACATGCGGCGGTACGTCGAGGGGCTGCGAGACCTGATCCTCTCGGTGGCGGACTCCTCCCCGGCCCCGCGGAGCGCACGGCTCGGCTGACCGTGGCTTTGCCGGAGCCGGGGATTCCCGCTCCGGGCCACCGGGAACGCACCGCAGGCGGACCGGGAGGTGCGGTATGGCGGTGGAGCCGATCGACGCGGCGGAGCCGGTGGGGGCGCTCCCCGTACCCGCGTGGGAGGAGCTGCTGCGGGAGCACCTCGAGGTCGGCGGTCTGTGGACGCGGGACACCCGCGGGCCGTCGTACGCCCGGCTCCGGCCGTACGGGCCGCGCACCACGACCGGCTTCCCCGTCCACCCGGATCTGGAGGAACGGCTGCTGGAGACCCGGCGCCATCCGGACCCCGTCATCGCCCACACCCTGGCCGCCTGCGCGGCGTACGCCTACGCCGGTGTCGAGACCGTCTCCATGATCATGGCGCGGATGGGCCTGGAGGAGAACCACTGCCGGATGATCGGCACGTCGGTCGACGCGATGTTCGTCCGCTCTACCGCGTTCCTCGTGCAGAGTGCGAGCGGGCGGTCGCGATCCTCTGCTACCGGGGCACACCGCCGACGGACGGCATCGGCTGGATGACCGACGCCGACGTCCGGCCGGAGCGGATGCCGTACCGGTTCGGCGACCCGCGCGCCACGGTGCACGCCGGCTTCTACCGGAACGTACGGGCGACGCGCTATGAGGTCATGGCCGCGTTGAAGCGCGCCTGCCGGGGCCGGTCGGTGCGCGCCCTCCTGCCCGACGAGCCGGACGTCGCGAGCATGGCCGGGCTCGAGGCGCTGTACGTCACCGGTCACAGCCTCGGCGGCGCGATGGCCGCCCTGATGGCGGTCATGCTCCGGCACGAACGCAAGTTCCGGGACGAGGACGACGTGACCGGCCGGCTCCGGGCCGTCTACACGTACGGCCAGCCCATGATCGGAGATCCCCGCTTCGCCGGCGCCTGCGCGGCGGACCCGTTCCTCTCCCGCGAGGTCGTCCGCTACGTCTATGACAACGACGTCGTCCCCCATCTCCCGCCGCGGACCGCCGGGCCGTACCGCCACTTCGGCCGCGAGATCCGGTACGAGGTCCCCCACCTGCGCCACGGCGTGCTGGGCCTGGCGCGGCACCTCGGCCACGCGTACGACGTCCGCCGCGGCGACCTGCGCGAGCACGCCCGCTTCACCGGGCAGGCGGCCACCTTCCTCGGCGGCCTCGGCCTGGCCGCGCTGGCCTTCGCCGGCAGCCGGGTCCGGCCGCTGGGCGCACTGCCCGTGGTGTACTCCTTGGAGGACCACGCGCCACAGCACTACATCGCCGCCCTGACCCCGCCCGGCGTACAGAACGAGTTCGGCGACTGACGCGTCGAGGCAGGCGAGCGGTTCGTTCAAGACCGGTCGCGGCCGGCGCTCGACACTTGCGGCCATGACCGAGAAGACCTTCACTCCCGCGCTGGGCCGTTTCGGCCGCCCTCGTCTCTATGACCCCCTGGTCGCCCTGACACGTGAACGTCTGTGGCGGAGCATGCTCGCCATGCACGTGGCGCCCGGGAACGACGACCTGATCATCGATGTCGGCTGTGGCACGGGATCGCTGGCCGTGCTGTTGCTTCAGATCGAGCCGCATGCTCGGGTGATCGGCATCGATCCGGACCCCGAGATGCTCGCGATCGCCCGGCGCAAGGCCGAGGCCGCGGGCGCCGGCTCGGTGGAATGGCGGGCCGGTACGGGTGACGCCCTGACGGACATCGTGGACGCCGGGGCCGCCGACATCGTCGTGTCCAGCCTCGTCTTCCACCAGTGTCCGGTGGCGATGAAGCAGGCGATTCTCGTCTCGATGCTCCAAGCGCTGCGGCCGGGCGGCAAGCTGGTGATCGCCGACTTCGGGCTGCAGCGCACGCGGCTGATGCGCCTGGCCTTTCGCGTGGTGCAGCTGGCGGACGGCCGGGAGGACACGCGGTTCAACGCCGAGGGAGCCCTGCCGGGGCTCATGTCCGATGTCGGGTTCCTCGACGTGCGGGAGACCGGGACCGTGTCAACGGTCAACGGCTCGATCTCGATCTACACGGCGCGCCGTGGCTGACGGGCGCAACGCCCGGACCACGTCCGCAGGTGTGAGGCCCATCATCCGGCGCATCTCCCGGGTGAGGTGAGCCTGGTCGGCGAAGCCGCCCTCCAGCGCGGCGCCGCTCAGCGGCCGCCCCTCGCGCAACGCCTCGGCCGAGCGGGCCAGGCGCCGCCAACCGCGCCAGCGCGTGAGCGGCATGCCCAGCTGCTGCCGCGCCAGGGCGCGAAGGCGCTGCGGGGAGAGGCCGACCTCGGCGGCGAGCGCGACCATCGAGAGCGGTTCGTCCGTCAGCGTGCGCATCGCGTCCAGCAGCCGTCCGTCGAGTTCGCTCGACGGGCGGCCGCCGGCCCGCCGGACGTCCTCCTCGCGAAGGTCGCGCAGAGCCGGGGCCGGGGTGATGCCGCCGCCGCAGCACAGGCGCAGCCGGTCGGCGAACGCGCAGTGCGGCTCGACGAAGA
>NZ_JBHLZP010000600.1:0-1009 GCF_042429965.1 Actinoallomurus acaciae | reverse complement strand
CGCGATGGCGGGCTCCGGACGCGTCCTCCATGGCCACCTCGCCCTGAACGCCGATGGCGATCTGGAAGGCGGCGTGCCGGTGAACCGCGCTCTCCGTCACCGGACCCCGGTAAAACGCGTAGCCGTCGCCGATGGCGAAGTGCCGCCCCGTCTCCTCCACGCGCGTCATGCTTCCACGCGGAGACCGTGCGCGCGGTGGTGGCCGCCACCGCCCGGGCCGCCGCGCTCCGCGCATGGACCGTCAGGACGGGCCCGGTGGGCGCCAGTCCAGCACCGGGCCGAGCGCCCGCAGCATCGCTCCCGGCGGGACGAGGCGGAGCATCCGGTTCCGGACCGCGACCGCGGACGCCGAGCTCCACTGCGCCACGGCGCCCGTACGGCGGGAACGGCGGGCGATCGTCTGGGTGCGGGGCCGGCGTTCGCGGTCGTAGGCGGCCAGCGCGGACGGCACCGACGGATCGGCGTCGAGGAGGGCGGCCAGCGTGACGGCGTCCTCCAGCGCCTGGTTGGCGCCCTGGCCCTGGTCCGGGGTCATCAGGTGCGCGGCGTCGCCGAGGAGCGCGACCCGGCCGCTCACGTAGGACTCCAGCGGCGGCAGGTCGTAGATGTCGCCCCGCAGCACCGCCTCCTCGGCGGCGGCGTTCAGCAGCGAGGGGATCGGATCGTGCCAGCCGCCGAACCGGCGCCGCAGCTCGGCCGACTCGCCGTCGGCGCTTCGTTCCCCCTCGGGGGCGTTCGCCACGGCGAACAGGTAGACCTTGCCTCCGGCGAGCGGGACGACGCCGACCCGCTCGCCGCGGCCCCACGTCTCACCGCCCGTGTCCGGGCGTCCCTCGGGGGGATCGACGACCAGCCGCCAGGCCGTGTAGCCGGCGTACCGGGGGCCGGGCGCCTCGGGCCAGACGGAGCGGCGCACGGCGCTGCGCAGGCCGTCGGCCCCCACCAGGAGAGCGGCGCGGGAGACGCCTCCCGCGTGCGTGACCTCGACCCGGGTCCCGTCGTCGCGGAC
>NZ_JBHLZP010000599.1:0-4622 GCF_042429965.1 Actinoallomurus acaciae | reverse complement strand
GGTGGCCCGCCGTACGGGGGACGTGCCGACGGGCCGTAGGGGCTCGCCGGCGGGCCGGTGGAGGGACTCGGGCCGCCGGCGTCCGGGCTCGCCCACGCGGCGCCCTGGCCACCGGACGGTGCGGTCCCGCTCCGGGAATCCGCACCGCCTGAATGCGGCGTTTCCGATTCGCCCTTTTCTCCGCCGCTCATACCTGGACACTCCGCACTTTCAGCTAATGAGAGTCCAGGTAAGTATGCTCCCGGCAATTCGCCAGGAATACCCGTCCGTCAGTCGATGCGCCAGGTGTCGCCGCTGGCGAGCAGGCCGACGAGGTCGCCGGGGCCCTGCTGGGCGACCGCCTCGTCGAGCTGCTCGCGCATGAGCTGGTCGTACGTCGGCCGCTCGACCTGACGGAAGATGCCGATCGGGGTGTGCTCGAACGTCGGCGAGTCGAGCCGGGACAGCGAGAACGCCAGCGACGGGTCGTCGGCCTTCGCGTCGTGTACCAGGACGTCCGGCGCGTCGGCGGAGACGACCTCGATCGCGCCCGACGGCGTGCGGCGCAGTGCCTTGTCACGATCGGCGCCGAACACGATCGGCTCGCCGTGCTCCAGCCGCACCGTCACGTCGTCGCGCCGGGCGGGGTCCTTCAGCGGCAGGAACGCGTCGTCGTTGAAGATGTTGCAGTTCTGGTAGATCTCCACCAGCGCCGTGCCGTTGTGCTGAGCCGCCGCGCGCAGCACCGACTGCAGGTGTTTGCGGTCGGAGTCGATCGTGCGGGCCACGAACGAGGCCTCGGCGCCGATCGCCAGCGAGATCGGGTTGAACGGCGAGTCCAGCGACCCCATCGGCGTCGACTTGGTGATCTTGCCGACCTCCGAGGTCGGAGAGTACTGGCCCTTGGTCAGCCCGTAGATCCGGTTGTTGAACAGCAGGATCTTGAGGTTGACGTTGCGTCGCAGCGAGTGGATCAGGTGGTTGCCGCCGATGGACAGCGCGTCGCCGTCACCGGTCACCACCCACACCGACAGGTCGGGCCGCGACGAGGCGAGACCGGTCGCGATCGCCGGAGCGCGGCCGTGGATCGAGTGGAACCCGTAGGTGTTCATGTAGTACGGGAACCGCGAGGAGCAGCCGATGCCCGAGACGAACACGACGTTCTCCCGGCGGAGCCCCAGCTCGGGCAGGAAGCCCTGCACGGCGGCGAGGATCGCGTAGTCACCGCAGCCCGGGCACCAGCGGACCTCCTGGTCGGTCTTGAAGTCCTTGGCCGTCTGCCGCTCGGGGTCCTTGGGGACGAGGGCCAGAGGATCAGTCATGAGTCGATCACATCCTGCAACACTGTCTGGAGTTCCTCGGCCTTGAAGGGCAGGCCGCGTACGCGGTTGTAGCCGATCACGTCGACGAGGTAACGGCCGCGCAGCAGCAGTGCCAGCTGGCCGAGGTTGATCTCCGGGACCACGACCTTGTCGTAGGACCGGAGCACTTCTTCGATGTTGGCCGGGAAGGGATTGAGGTGCCGCAGGTGGGCCTGGGCGATCTGCCCGCCGGCGGCACGGACGCGGCGCACCGCCGCGGTGATCGCGCCGTACGTGCCGCCCCAGCCGAGCACCAGCACCCGGGCGGCGCCCGACGGGTCGTCGACGGCCAGCGGCGGGATGTCGCGGGCGATGCCGTCGATCTTCGCCTGGCGCAGCCGGACCATGAGGTCGTGGTTGGCCGGATCGTAGGAGATGTTGCCGCTGCCGTCGGCCTTCTCGATGCCGCCGATGCGGTGTTCGAGGCCGGCGGTGCCCGGGATCGCCCACGGCCGGGCGAGCGTGTCGGGGTCGCGCTTGAACGGCTGGAACTCCTCGCCCTCCACGGCCTCGGCGAAACCGGGCGTGATCTCGGGCAGGGACTCGACGTCGGGGATCTGCCACGGCTCGGAGCCGTTCGCCAGGTAACCGTCGGACAGCACGATGACCGGCGTGCGGTACTTCACCGCGATGCGCGCCGCCTCCAGGCCGATCGCGAAGCAGTCCGACGGCGTGCACGGCGCGACGACCGGCACCGGCGCCTCGCCGTTGCGGCCGTACATCGCCTGGAGCAGGTCGGCCTGCTCGGTCTTGGTCGGCATGCCGGTGGACGGCCCGGCCCGCTGCACGTCGATCACGATCAGCGGCAGTTCCGTGGCGACGCCCAGGGCGACCGTCTCGCTCTTGAGCGAGATGCCGGGCCCGGAGGTGGTCGTGACGCCCAGCGACCCGCCGAAGGACGCGCCGAGCGCGGCGCCGACGGCCGCGATCTCGTCCTCGGCCTGGAACGTGCGGACGCCGAACCGCTTGTGCTTGGACAGCTCGTGCAGGATGTCGGACGCCGGCGTGATGGGGTACGAGCCGAGGAACACCGGCAGCCCCGACCGGCTGCCGGCGGCGACCAGGCCGTACGCCAGCGCCATGTTGCCGGAGATGTTGCGGTAGAGCCCCGGCGGCAGCGTCGCCGGCTTGATCTCGTACGACACCGAGAAGGACTCGGTGGTCTCGCCGTAGCTCCAGCCGGCCTGGAAGGCCGCGATGTTGGCCTTCATGATCTCGGGCTTCTTGGCGAACTTCAGCTCCAGGAAGCGTACGGTCGCGTCCGTCGGCCGGTGGTAGAGCCAGGACAACAGCCCGAGGGCGAACATGTTCTTGGCCCGCTCGGCGTCCTTCTTGGAGATGTCGAAGTCCTCGAGCGCCTTGACGGTCATCGACGTCAACGGCAGCGAGTGCACGCGGTATTCGTCCAGCGACCCGTCTTCGAGCGGGCTCTCGGCGTACCCGACCTTCGTCAGCGCCCGCTTGGTGAACTCATCGGTGTTGACGATGAGGTCGGCACCGCGCGGCAGGTCGGCGACATTGGCCTTGAGGGCCGCCGGGTTCATCGCGACGAGAACGTTGGGGGCGTCGCCCGGGGTGACGATGTCGTGGTCGGCGAAGTGCAGCTGGAAGCTGGACACACCCGGCAGGGTGCCGGCCGGCGCACGGATCTCGGCGGGAAAGTTGGGAAGCGTCGACAGGTCGTTGCCGAAGGCTGCGGTCTCCTGCGTGAAGCGGTCGCCGGTCAGCTGCATTCCGTCGCCGGAGTCACCCGCGAAGCGGATGATGACACGATCGAGTTGTTGGACCTGCTTGGTCACGGAGCAAGACCTCCTCGACGAGCAGCGCCTCTGCGGTGGAAGGGGTCCGTTTCCGAAGCGCTACTTAGGCTTACCTTCATGCTACGTCCCGGGTGCGATGGTCGGTCCCGTCTGCGCGGGCTGCCGGGCGCGAGCCAGGAGAGACCGCGCAGCTCCGTACTCCGCCCCGTGCCCATCGAGTCGGTTCCCCGCGGCGGCGGGACGCAAGCATGCCGGGCGCGGATCTAGGGGGTCGGCGGCAAAGATCAGGGGTCACGTGCGGAACTATAGGTCGCGGCGCCGAAGCGTCACGTGACCGGGCGTCGGCCCGACCCGGCCGTGGGGGCCGGGCCGGGGCGTCGGCTCAGCTGCCCTGCTGCTCCTGCTGCAGCTTGGTGAGCAGCCCGTTCACGTCGCTGCTGGAGTTCACCGTCGCGTCGAAGGTCGAGCTGGCGTGGATGGTGAAGCGGCCGTTGTGTGACCGGTACCACGACGTCCACTTGCTGCCACTGGTGCGGCATGTGATCGATGTCTCGTGGCTCGGCGTGGTCGTGCCCGTGCCCTTACACGTCGAGACGGTCGGTCCGTCACCCCAGAACCGGGCGTTCATCGTGATGTGCACCGAAGCGTCCGAGGTGCCGGTCGAGGAGGGCATCACGCTGCCGTGCACGGTGCAGCCCGACTCGGTGCAGCTGCCGAACTGGATCTTGCCCATCGGCAGCATGGTGATCGAGGGGTCGTAGGCGTCCTTGAGGTTCTGCACGTCGTTCCGGAGTGCGGAGAAGACCGGCGACATGGCGGCCGAGCCCTGCAGCGGCTTCACGTCCAGGGTGTAGGACTCGCTGCCGGAGGTGCCCTCGATGCGCAGCAGACGGTGCGGACTGCTCTTGGAGATGTAGTAGGTCGTCTCGCCGACCGTCATCTTGATCGCCGGGGTGCTGCCCGCCGGGGTGTTGACGGCCTGCGGGTCGTTCCCCGCCTGCTGGAGGACCTGCGACAGCTTGGCCGGTGAGAAGTCGGCCAGCTTCAGGTCGTTCGCGGAGTCGGGGGCCTTGGCCCACTTGCCGTCCGCCTTGTCGGCCTCGGAGGAGGACTGGCCCGCGGCGCTCCAGTAGCTGGAGTCGGCCTTGATGTAGGTCGTGCCGGCGATGTCGACGCGGGAGACCGGCGAGCCGTGGCTGTTGTAGCTGCCCCGGGCGCTGCCGGCCTTGGTCACCGAGAACGCCGCCTGGTTGCCGCCGTACGTGCCGGTGTAGTTCGCGCCCCCCGCCGAGCCGAGGGCGCGTCCGGCCTCCGCGGCCGCCTTGCCGGAGGTCTTCTTCGGGTCGTCACCGGATCCGCTGCTGACGGCGACCACGACGACCACGATCACGATGAGGGCGAGCACACCGGCGCCGATCGCCAGGAAGACCCCGGCGCCGCCCTTCTTGGCCGGCGGGGGCGGCGGGCCGAAGCCGTACGGCTGGCCCGGGCCTCCCCACGGGGGCGGGCCGCCCGGGCCGCC
>NZ_JBHLZP010000598.1:0-4634 GCF_042429965.1 Actinoallomurus acaciae | reverse complement strand
TGCGGTCGGCGTCGGCGCCGAACTTGGCGCGCGCCCGCTGCCGCAGGCGTATCTGGGTCAGCGCGGCGCCGACCAGCTCCGGGGAATGGCGGGCGCGCAGCCGCGACGCCGTCGCCAGCAGCGACCCGTCGCTCACGTCCGCCACGCCCGCCTCCCCGAGCAGGGCCTGGCCGCCGGGGGTCAGCAGGCCTTCGAAAGCGGCGATGTCCACCCGAAGACGGTAGCGACGCCTGGTCGCGGTACGGCATCGGCCGTGGGCGCGGGAGAGTCACCCGGAGAAAGTCGTACGGCGCGCTGGACCTGTTATCGGGGCAGGTCACAGGCGGGAGGCTCGGTAGGGGTGGGCCCGTGTTGACGGGTCCCCGGCCACGGCATAATCTCCATGACTGGCACTCTCATCAGCAGAGTGCCAATCAAGCGACAGGCTGGTCTGGCACCCGCGACGGCAGGCCACCGTGGTCGCGTCTCCATCATGCGGCTGGCCGCTTCGGTCGGCCGAGGATACGCAATCGAAGGGGAAGGTCAGATCGTGTCGACCGCCACCAAGGTTGTTCTCAAGCCGCTCGAGGACCGCATCGTCGTCCAGCCCCTCGAGGCCGAGCAGACAACTGCGTCAGGTCTGGTTATTCCGGACACCGCCAAGGAGAAGCCCCAGGAGGGCACCGTCCTCGCCGTGGGCCCGGGCCGCTTCGACGACAAGGGCGAGAAGCGCGTGCCGCTCGACGTCAAGGTCGGAGATGTCGTGCTCTACAGCAAGTACGGCGGCACCGAGGTCAAGTACAACAACGAGGACTACCTCGTGCTGTCTGCTCGCGACGTGCTCGCCGTCGTCGAGAAGTAACAACTGAAGACAGATGCACCGCCCCGGTCGGCCCCTGCGGGCGGCCGGGGCTGTGTGCTTCTAGCACATATCTGACGTACATCCCTTTACTTGGAGCTTCTCTCATGCCGAAGATCCTGGACTTCGACGAGGACGCGCGGCGCTCGCTCGAGCGCGGCGTCAACGCCCTCGCGGACGCCGTGAAGGTGACGATCGGCCCGCGTGGCCGCAACGTCGTCATCGACAAGAAGTGGGGCGCCCCCACGATCACCAACGACGGTGTGACCATCGCGCGCGAGGTCGACCTGGAGGACCCGTTCGAGAACCTCGGGGCCCAGCTCGCCAAGGAGGTCGCCACCAAGACCAACGACATCGCGGGTGACGGCACCACGACCGCCACGGTCCTGGCCCAGGCCATGGTCCACGAGGGCCTGCGCAACGTCGCCGCCGGCGCGTCGCCGATCGGCCTCAAGCGCGGCATCGACGCCGCCGCCGCGTACATCTCCGACGAGCTGCTCAAGTCGGCCCGCGAGGTCGACGACAAGGAGTCGATCGCGCACGTCGCCACGATCTCCGCCCAGGACGCCAAGATCGGTGAGCTGATCGCCGAGGCGTTCGACAAGGTGGGCAAGGACGGCGTCATCACGGTCGAGGAGGCCCACACGATGGGCCTGGAGCTGGAGTTCACCGAGGGGCTCCAGTTCGACAAGGGGTACCTCTCGCCGTACATGGTGACCGACCCCGAGCGCATGGAGGCGGTCCTCGAGGACGCCTACATCCTCATCCACGACGGCAAGATCTCCAACGTCAACGACTTCCTGCCCCTGGCGGAGAAGGTCGCCCAGACCCGTAAGCCGCTGCTGATCGTCGCCGAGGACGTCGAGGGCGAGGCCCTGGCGCTGCTGGTCCAGAACAAGATCCGCGGCACCTTCGTCAGCGTCGCCGTCAAGGCCCCCGGCTTCGGCGACCGGCGCAAGGCGATGCTCGAGGACATCGCCGTGCTCACCGGCGGCCAGGTCATCACCGAGGCCGTCGGCCTCAAGCTGGACGGCGTCGAGCTCGACATGCTCGGCACGGCCCGCCGGGTCACGGTGAAGAAGGACGCCACCACGATCGTCGACGGCGCGGGCGAGGCCTCCGCCATCGAGGACCGGGTCCGCCAGATCCGCCAGGAGATCGAGAACAGCGACTCCGACTGGGACCGCGAGAAGCTCCAGGAGCGGCTCGCCAAGCTCGCCGGCGGTGTGAGCGTGCTGCGCGTCGGCGCGGCCACCGAGGTGGAGCTGAAGGAGAAGAAGCACCGTCTCGAGGACGCCATCTCCGCCACCCGCGCGGCCATCGAGGAGGGCATCGTCTCCGGCGGCGGCAGCGCGCTGGTCCATGTCGCCAAGGCCGGCTTCGACGCGCTCGGCCTGTCGGGCGACGAGGCCACCGGTGCGGAGTCCGTGCGCAAGGCGCTCGTCGAGCCGCTGCGCTGGATCGCCGAGAACGGCGGCAACGAGGGCTACGTCGTCGTCTCCAAGGTCCAGGAGCTGTCGGCCGGGCACGGCTTCAACGCCGCCACCGGCGAGTTCGGCGACCTGATCGCCCAGGGCGTCATCGACCCGGTGAAGGTGACCCGCTCGGCGGTCACCAACGCCGCGTCGATCGCGGGCATGCTCCTCACCACCGAGGCCCTGGTCGCGGACAAGCCGGAGGAAGAGCCCGACGCCGCGGCCGGCGGTCACGGCCACGGGCACGGTCACTGATACCGGCCGGTCTTTTCCGGGCCCTCGCCGCGTCGCGCGGCGAGGGCCCTTCTTTTGTCTTCGGCGGCCGGGCGTACGCTGGACTTGCGAGGGATGCCAATAATTTCCCGAAAGCCCGCTGCTCTCGGAATGTATGTGTCAAATGACGCACAACACTGACGGTGGGTTTGTGTGCGGCTACAATGAGTGAGAAATGGCCGCTCGATCGTGCACTGTGACCATTCCGTTGTCATCAACGAGGCAGACAGGCGCGATCTCGATGGGCATCATGCTCTCGTGACCGAGGGAGCAATCGCCGGGGCCACGTATCGGGGTGCTGCCGACGATCTACGGCTGAGCCGTCCGGCCAAAGGGGATGAAAGCGATCTCCGTGACTTGACGAGCCTGGCCGTACAAGGAGACCCGGCGGCGGTCGAGTCTCTGATCGGGCGCGTGCGCCCGATGATCGTCCGTTACTGCCGTGCGCGACTCGGCCGGGTGTCCGGGCAATACCACATCGCCGATGACGTCGCGCAGGAGGTGTGCATCGCCGTGCTGGGGGCCCTGCCCCGCTATCGCGACATGGGCCGGCCCTTCGCCTCCTTCGTCTTCGGCATCGCCTCACACAAGATCGCCGATGCGCTGCGCAGCGCCATCCGTGCGGCCGTGCCGACCGAGGACCTGCCCGACGGGCCCGACGAGGGACCGGGACCGGAGGAGACGGTCGTGCGCTACATCGAGGCCGAGCGCGCTCGCGACCTGCTCGACCGGCTGCCGGAGCACCAGCGCGAGCTGGTTCTTCTGCGGGTGGTGGCCGGTCTCTCCGCGGAGGAGACCGGTAATGTACTCGGTATGTCAGCGGGGGCCGTACGCGTCGCGCAACACCGGGCGATCGCCCGGCTTCGAGCGATGGCAAGTGAGGAGTCGATCGCTTGACACGTGGTCGTGCCACCACTCCCGATCCGTTCGACATCAGCGCGGTGAGCAGCAGTGATGAGCTGTTCGACGCGCTTTCCGCACGCCGTCTCACCGACGTCCCCCGCTCCTCGACCGACGACCCGGCGGCCGCCCTGCTGGCCTCGCTGGTCGCCGACGTCGACGCGGGCGCCCCGCCGCTGCCCGCCCCTCCGGCCCGCGTCCCGTGCGGCGGCCTCCAGGGGCAGTACCGCCGCGGCGTACGGGCGTTCGTGACCTTCGGCGTGCCCGCGATGGTGCTGACGTCGGCCGGCGCCGCCGCGGCGGGCGGAGGCAGGGATGTCGGCGCGATGGGCGGCACCCACGGATCGGCTGGGGTCGAGGGCGCGGAACGTTCCAATGAGAACGCCCAGCGCCACGACCCGGCGGCCGACACGAACAACGTCCTGACCGATCGCCGCACGCCGATGCGGCGTACGACGGACCGGCGCCCGCGTGCCGTTCCGTCGGAGGACTTCGCGCCCCGCGCCACCGAAGACCCGCAGCCGCCGTGGTCGCACCGGGGCCGCCGGCCCTCGCGCGGCACCGTACGACCGCCGATGGACGGCCACCACCCGTCGAGCCGCACGGACGCACACTCCTCGCCCGGCGGCAGGTACCGGTCACCGTCCTGGCCGGAGCGCTCCCCCACGCCTTGACCGCCGTGCCCGCACGGCGGGTCTGTCGCGTTGCCGAACCGTACGCTCGCATGCCCCTCGGTCATCGGGTTGGGCGGAGTTTGATCGGCGGGCTCGCCGTGTTGTCGGACCGTACGTTCGCATGCCCCCCGGCCGTTGATCGGTACCGGTCATCGGGTCGGCCGGTGCGCGTTTCCGCTCCTTGTCCGCCGGGCCTGCCGCGTTGTCGGGCGTGTGCTCCTCGGCTCCTCGGCCCGGACGAGGCCGTGGCCGCCGAAGCCCCCGACCGCCGGGCCCGTACTGGCGTCGGCCGGGACCGCTCGTGGGGCTGGATGGACATGAACGGCCGCCGAGTGATCGCCGAAGCCGAGGTGACCATCGTGACGGGCCAGGATCACGGACAAGGTGGCCCACCGTCCCCGGGGCGACAGCCGCCGCACGGGCGGCCACGGGGGCCTGCCGGGCCCTCCGGCGGCGCCGGAGCGGCCGGCACCG
>NZ_JBHLZP010000597.1:0-4649 GCF_042429965.1 Actinoallomurus acaciae | reverse complement strand
CCATCCGGCTGCGCCGCGTCCTGGCCCGCGACGCGCCGCACGCGCCGGTGACCGACGACGTCTTCGCCGCGGTCGTCTCGGTGCTGTCCGCGTGGGACTGGGAGCGACGCCCGGCCGCGGTGATCGCGATGGCGTCCGCGACCCGGCCCCGCATGATCGCCGACCTCGCGCGGCGTGTCGCCACGATCGGCCGGCTGCCCTACCTCGGCGAGATCACCTACACCGACGGCGGCCCGGGGCCGCGCCGGCACAACAGCGCCCAGCGGGTCCGTACGCTCTGGAACGCCATGGCCGTCCCGGAGGGGCTCGGCGACCTCCCCGGCCCGGTGCTGCTCGTGGACGATCAGGTCGACACCGGCTGGACGGTGACCGTCGCGACGAAGCTGCTGCGGGAGGCCGGTGCTCCGGCGGTGCTGCCGCTCACGCTCGCGGTGACGTCCTGAGCCCTACGGTTGCCCGCGATTCGCGAATCCTAAACAAGCCGTCCTGCCGCTTTCTTCGCAGGTAACGTGAGGTTTGCGACATGTGACCAATGATGTCCGGATCCGTCGGGCACGGGTCGTCGGACGCGGGGGATGGGTATGAACACCACGGGAGCGGCCTTCGGGACTCGTCTGCTCGGGCTGACCCGGCGGGTGCGGCCCGCGGCGGCGGTGGCGGCGGCGCCGACACCTGACGTCGCCTGCGCCTCGGTCACCGGTGTTCCCGCCCGCGCGCCCGGCCTCGCCGGCGTCCCGCACTTCGCCGCCCTGGGGGGAGGGCGCGTCGTGACCACACCGCGGGACGCCGAGGTGGAGCGCTCTGACACGCGGGTCTGCTACGTGTACGGCGTCGTCCCGGCGTCCACGCGCCTTCCCCAGGGCCTGCTCGGCACCGGCGGCGGCCGGGTCCGCCTGGTCCGGTACGGCGACCTCGCCGGCGTGATCAGTGAGATCCCGCCCGCCGGGGCGCTGGGCACCCGGGAGGACCTCCTCGCGCACGAGAACGTCGTCGCCTCGCTGGCCACGCGCACCACCATGCTGCCGCTGCGGTTCAGCGCCGTGGTGACCACGGCCTCAGGCGTGGTGGAGGAGATGCTCAAGCCGTACTACGACTGGTTCACCGGCGTGCTCGCCGACCTCGAGGGCCGGGCGGAGTTCACCGTCTCGGCCACCTACGTCCAGGACACGGTGCTGCGCGAGGTCCTCGCCGAGGAGCCGGAGGTCATGCGGCTGCGGGAGAGCCTGCGGGGGCTCCCGGAGACCGCCGCGTACTACGACCGCGTCCGCCTCGGCGAGCTGATCATCCAGGCTCTCGACGCCAAGCGCGAGGTCGACACCGAAGAACTTATGCAGACGCTGTCGCCCCACGCCGTCGCCGCCACCCCCCGCCCGCCGGTCGATGAGGACACCGCCGCGGACGCGGCCTTCCTCGTCTCCGAGGACGACCAGACGAGCTTCCGCAAGGCCGTGGACGAACTCGGCTACCGCTGGGCGGGCCGGATCAGGCTCCGCGTGCTGGGCCCTCTCGCCCCGTACGACTTCGTGCCCTCACCGCCGGGTGGCCCCGTCGGCTGAGAGCCGCCGTACGGGATCAGAGGATCGGGCGGGCGCCCAGGTGGCCGATCGCGCGGGCGGCGAGGCGGCACCCCGCCGCCAGGGCCTCGGCCGGCGGCTTTCCGTCGAGCCACGCCGGCAGGAAACCGGCCACGAACGCGTCGCCACCGCCCGTGCCGTCGATGACCTCCTCGACCGGCTCCGCCGGGACGCGCACCGGCTCGTTGCGGCCGTTGGTGTACCAGAGCGCGCCGTCCGCGGCGAGCTTCACCACGACCTGGGAGTACCACGCGGTCAGGACCTTCGCGGCCTGTTCGGGGTTCTCCCGGCCGGTCAGGGCCTCGGCCTGGGCGGAGTTGACGATGAGCAGCCGGGCGCCCTGGGACCAGTCGAGGAACGGCTCGGCGCCGGCCCGCTTGAGCAGGGAGTTGGCGCCGCCGTCGACGGTGACCGACATCTGGGCGTTCTGCGCGAGCTTCATGGCGTGCAGAGCCGCCTGCCGTGACCCCTCGTTGAGCAGGGAGTATCCGGACACGTGCAGGTGCGCGCCGGGGGCGAACAGATCCTGCGGGATGTCCTCGGGCAGAAGCGCGGCGTTGGCGCCCGGGTCCGACAGCATGGTGCGGTCGCCCTTGTGGGTGACCATGACCACGCAGGTGCCGGTGGCGCGCTCGGGATCCATGACGAGCCGGGCGTCCACGCCGTAGCCCATGAGTTCCATGTCACGGTTGCGGCCCGTGATGTCGGCGCCGCGGCGCCCGACGAAGGCGGCCTCGATGCCCTCGACGGCGAGCCAGGACGCGACGTTGGCACCGGAGCCACCGCCGTGCATCGTCACCTTGGCGGGCGTGTCGCCGCCTTTCGCCAGCGGGTATGCTGCCCGCGCGACGGCATCGGTCATAAGATCACCGACCACGACCACGCGCGTCATGACGTCACCACCCTGTTCTGTGGTCGCCGCCCTTGTGGGCGAGCGGGAGCTGCGACCCGGAGCAAAAACCTAACAGCTTCGAGTACCCCGATGGGTATCGAACGAGACGCGATTTTGGCATCTCGCATTACTCTCGACCTGTGCCGTATCCCGACCAATGGGAGGCCGACGTCGTCCTCGCCGATGGGGGGACAGCACATCTTCGCCCCATCCGGCCGGATGACGCCGGGCTGCTACGCGAGTTCTATGCCAGGCTCTCCCCGGAGTCTATCTACTACCGGTTCTTCTCCCCGCGTCCCCGGCTGACCGACCGGGAGATCGAACACTTCACCACCGTCGACTACGACAACCGGGTGGCGCTCATCGCGACCATCGGGGGCGCGATGGTGGCCGTCGTCCGCTACGACCGCCTGCGCCCCGGGCAGGACACCGCCGAGGTGGCGTTCCTCGTCGAGGACGCCCACCAGGGCCGCGGGGTGGCCAGCGTGCTCCTGGAGCACATCGCCGCCGCGGCGCGCGAACGCGGCATCACCCGGTTCGTCGCGGACGTGCTGCCCGAGAACCGCCGCATGAGCAAGGTCTTCCGCGACGCGGGCTACAAGGCCGAGCAGCGGTACGAGGAGGGCGTGCTGGCCCTCACGCTCGACCTGGAACCCACCGAGACCTCGCGGGAGGTCATGGCGGCCCGCGAGCACCGGGCCGAGTCCCGCTCGATCGGCCGGCTGCTGTCGCCGCGCTCGGTCGCGGTGATCGGTGCCAGCCGTGAGGAGCACAGCGTCGGCCAGAGCGTGCTGCGCAACCTGCTCGCGGGCGGTTTCGCCGGCCCCGTCTACCCCGTGCACCCCAGCGCCACCGCCGTCTCCAGCGTCCGGGCCTACAAGACCATCGGCGACGTGCCGGGCGAGGTCGACCTCGCCGTCGTGGCGGTGCCCGCCGAGGTGGTGGGCGACGTGGTCGCGCAGTGCGCCGCCAAGGACGTGCACGGCCTCGTCGTCCTGTCCGCCGGGTTCGGCGAGACCGGCCCGGAGGGCCGTGAGCGGCAGAACGAGCTCGTCCGCCTCGCGCGTGCGGGCGGCATGCGCGTGGTCGGGCCGAACTGCCTGGGCATCGCCAACAACGCCAACGGGCTGAACGCCACCCTCGCGCCGACGCTGCCGCGCCACGGGCCCATCGGGTTCTTCTCCCAGTCCGGCGCCCTCGGCATCACGATCCTGCAGTGGGCCGCCGAGCGCGGTCTCGGGCTGTCGACGTTCGTGTCCGCGGGCAACCGCGCCGACGTCTCGGGCAACGACCTGATGCAGTACTGGGAGGAGGACCCGGACACCGCCGTCGTCCTGCTGTACCTCGAGTCGATCGGCAACCCGCGCAAGTTCACGCGGCTGGCCCGCCGGATCAGCCGCCGCAAGCCGATCGTCGCGGTCAAGAGCGGCCGGACGACCCAGGGCGTGCCGCTCGGCCACGCCGCCCAGGCCCTCAGCCTGCCCGACCACGCCGTCAGCGCCCTGTTCGCGCAGGCCGGACTGGTGCGCGTGGACTCGCTCGGCGAGCTGTTCGACGTCGCGCAGCTCCTCGCGTACCAGCCGCTGCCGCGTGGCGACCGGGTCGCGATCGTCGGCAACTCCGACTCGATCGGGCTCCTCGTCCAGGACGCGGCCACCGTCGCGGGCCTGCGGCCGCGGCGGCCGGTCGACCTCGGGCCCGAGGCGGGGCCCGCCGACTTCACCGCCGCGCTCGAGGAGGCCTTCGCCGACGAGGGGACCGACGCCGTGGTCACCGTGTTCGCCCCGGCCGTCCGCGGCGGCACGACCTCCGACGTCGCCGCCGCGATCGTCGCCGCCGCCGACGGGGCGCAGACGCCGGTCATCGCGGCCTACCTGGGCGAACGCGGCCTGCTGCACGGATCTGTGCCGTCGTACCCGGCGCCGGAGAGCGCGGTGCGCGCCCTGGCGTACGCCGTCCGGTACGCGGGCTGGCGCCGCCGCCCGCGCGGGCGGATCCCCGACCTGCCGGGGGTGGACCGGGACCGGGCCCGCGCGCTCGTCGACGAACTCGCCGGGCAGGAGGAACCCTCACCGGAGCGGACCGCCGCGCTGCTCGCCTGCTACGGCATCACGGTGGGCAGGACCGGGCACGGGATCGCCACGCGGATCAGCACGTCCGAGGACCCCTCGTTCGGCGCGATC
>NZ_JBHLZP010000596.1:0-4666 GCF_042429965.1 Actinoallomurus acaciae | reverse complement strand
CCGAGCGCACCAGCGCGTCGCCCACGTTGCCCGCCGCACCGGCCACGTACACGGTCTCCCCGAGCCGCAGCCCGCCGTGGCGGAACAGCGCGAGGAAGGCCGTCGCCGCCGGATGGAGCACGCCCGCCGCCTCCACCGCGCCGACGCCCTCGGGCAGCCGGTACAGCCGCTCGGCCGGCACCGCGACCAACTCGGCGAAGGAGCCCTGCCGGCCTCCGTGGCCCATGCCGGCGCACCAGACCCGGTCGCCGGGGGAGAAGCCCGGACCCGCGTCGGCGACCTCGCCGACCAGGTCGCGTCCGATGACGAACGGGAACGGCATCGGGGTCCGGTAACGGCCGGAGCGGACGAAGGCGTCCACCGGGTTCGCCGCCACCGCCTCGGTGCGGACGAGCACGTCGGCGGGGCCCGGGACGGGGTCGGGCAGCTCGCCCCAGCGGATCTCCTCAGGAGGCCCGAGACGGGTGATGTACGCGGCTCGCGTCATGAGTGCGAGAGTAGGGGCCGGTTCGATGTATGTGGCGGGACGTTCAGTTTGCGCAAGCGCCGGACATGGTGGAAGGTCGGCCGGGATACTGAGACGACAGCCCCTGCGGCGCCCGCTCTCCGGTGCGCCGGGGGTTGCGCGACGCCGGCGGAAGGTTGAGACCGGTCTTTTGCCGCGTTCTCACCATACGTAGCTGTCGATCTCTCTAAGGTAACTGGGATGTCGCGTGCACAACTGCGCATAACGGGAGGTCGGGCTTGCGAGTTGCCATGACGTACCTCAGGCTTCCGGAAGCCGAGGGCGGAGGCGATCCGGGCGCCGTCGCCAGATCGGTTTTCGGAAACAGGGGCTGGCAGAACCAGCACTCTGTGCTTCCCATCGCCGGCACATGGCAGGGCCTCCACTACCTGATCACCGGAGATCCGTGGGAGGGCCCGCACCCCGCCGCCGACGTCGTCTGCGGTGGTCGTCTGCTCACCGAGGACGGCACCGAGGAGTTCGGCGTGGACGTCATCTACCTGGCGCCCCAGCGGGTGAAGCCGGCCGCCGACCATCTCGCGGCGACCGACTTCAGGCAGATCGCCGGCCGGTACGACCCGAAGCAGATGGCCAAGCTGGGCATCCAGGGCGCCGACGACTGGATCGGCAAGCCCGTCGAGGCCGTACGCGACCGCGATCTGCGCACCGCGTACGAGAACCTCGTGGGCTTCTTCAAGGCCGCCGCGGACGAGGGCCAGGCGATCTACAAGGCGATGGGCTGACCCGGCAGGTCACCGCCCAGCATCGCGCCGAGGGTGCGGTGCGCGGTGTTCGCGGCGCCGAGCGCCTCGGCCAGCCGCTGCTCGGTGAGCGCCAGGGTCTCGGCCACCGAGACCTCGCGGTCGAGCTCCTGCGACAGTGAGGTCACGCCCGCGTCGCGGATGCCGCACGGCACGATCCGGTCGAACCACGACAGGTCGGCGTCGCAGTTGATCTCGAACCCGTGCATCGTCACGCCGCGGGAGACGCGGATGCCGATCGCGCCGACCTTGCGGTCAGGCACACCGGGCACCCACACGCCGCTGCGGCCCTCGACGCGCTTGGTCGCCAGGCCGAGGTCGGCGCACGCCCGGATCAGGGCCTCCTCGATCGTGCGGACGTAGGCGACCACGTCGACCGGCTCCTTGAGCCGCACGATCGGATAGCCGACCAGCTGTCCCGGCCCGTGCCAGGTGATCTTTCCGCCGCGGTCGACGTCGATCACCGGCGCGCCGGGGTCGCCGATCGGGCGGTCCAGCGGCTCGGTGCGCTTGCCGGCGGTGTAGACCGGCGGGTGCTCCAGCAGCAGGCAGACATCGGGGATCTCATCCGCGACCCGGCGCTCGTGCAACCGCCGCTGCAACTCCCACGCCTGTTCGTAGGGCACCGCGTGCTCGCCGAACCCGGCATGGACGAACACCAGGTCGCCGGTTGACACGGGTGCCGGTGGAAGGTCGGTGGATGGCTGTATCGCAGTCTCGCTCACGGACAAGAGCGTACGTCCCTCAGAGCGAGGCCAGCAGACGAGGCTCGATGTGGGTCTCCTTGACCCCTCCCGCCCCGTCCGGCTCGATGTCGTAGGCGCCGCGCCCGTCGACATAGCTCACCGCCTGCACGAACTCGATGCCGACGTAGTGCAGGCCCACGGCCTCGTCGGCGGCGTACCCCGACGGCAGCGTGCCGTCGGCGATGAGCCGGTGCAGCAGCGGACGGCGCTGCGGGTCGCTGTCGTAGTGGACGCCGCAGGAGTAGGGGAGCAGGCCGAGGCCGTCGGTGAGCGGGCGCAGGCGCGGCCCGAAGGAGTCGGTGTTGCCGCCGACGTGCCAGCACAGCGCGCCCGCGCTCTGCCCGCACAGCACGACCCCGGACCGCCACGCCTCGGCGAACGCGTCCTCGAGGCCGTGCAGGCGCCACAGGGCCAGCAGGTTGGCCACGCTGCCGCCGGAGACGTACACGAGGTCCTGGGCGAGCAGGTGCGCCGCCGGGTCCTCGTGATTGGGCATGGGGAACAGCGACAGGTGGCTGACCTCGGCGTCGAGCTGGGAGAACGCCGCGTAGAAGCGGGCGATGTGCTCCGCGCCGTCACCGAGTGCGGTGGGCACGAAGCAGACGCGCGGACGGTCGTGACCGGTGAGGTCGAGCGCGTAGCGCAGCAGGGGACTCGGCGACAGGCCGTACCTGTCGGTCGGGATGAAGCTGCCGCCGCCGATCGCGAGGATATGCGGTTTTCCGTCGGTGCTCATTGCTTGCTCCCACCCTCACTCGCTCCGCGGCAGGCCTCGTGCCAAGGCCGGCCGCCCCACTCGCTGGCGCTCATGCGCCCGAGACACCTTTCACGAGTGCCCCCCGGAGTACTCCCGCATCAGTCACCGTACGCGGCCGAACGACTGCGCGCAGGAGAGTGACGGGTTCCTTGCGAGTTCGTGGACGGCCGTTCAGGACAGGAGAGCGGCCATGGCGGTGTCGATGTCGCGGTGGCGGAAGGCGAACCCGGCCTTCGTCAGGCGGCCGGGCAGCACCCGCTGGCTGACGAGCGCGCCCTCGTCGGCGAACTCGCCGAGGGCCAGCCGCAGCGCGGGAGCGGGCACGATGAACGGCGCCGGGCGGCGCAGGGCGCGCCCGATCGCCGCGGTGAAGACGGAGTTGGTCACGGGCTCGGGCGCGGTGAGGTTGACCGGCCCCTGCAGGCCGTCGTGGATCAGGAAGCGCAGGGCGGCGATCTGGTCGTCGAGGGTGATCCAGCTCATCCACTGCCGTCCGGAGCCGAGCCGTCCGCCGAGACCGAGCCGGAACAGCGGCAGCACCTTGCCGAGCAGCCCGCCCTCCCGCGACAGCACGAGGCCGGTGCGCGGGTGCACGACCCGGATGCCGGCGTCGACCGCCGGCCGCGCCGCCGCCTCCCAGTCGCGGCACAGCGCGGCGAGGAACCCCGTTCCTCCCGGGGCCGACTCGTCGACCGCGTCGTCGCCGGTGTCGCCGTAGAAGCCCACCGCCGAGCCGGACACGAACACCGCGGGACGGCGGGAGAGCCCCGCCAGGGCGCGCGCGAGCGTACGCGTGCCCTCGACGCGGCTGTCGCGGACCTCGCGCTTGTACGTCTCCGTCCAGCGGTGGTCGCCGATGCCGGCCCCGGCCAGATGGACGACGGCGTCCACGCCCTCCAGCGCGGCGGAGTCGACCCCGCCGAACGGATCCCACCGGATCTCGTCCTCGGCGCCGGCCGGCCGGCGCACGAGCCGGATGACAGTAAGGCCCTCGTCCCGCAGCGCGCGGGCGAGGGCCTTGCCGATGAGTCCGGACGAACCCGTGATGGCGATCTGCACGACCGCCACCCTAGTGATCGCCGGGCCTCGGGAGTACCGTCCGGGTGGGCCTAGATCCCCAGCTCGGACTCGAAATTGCCCTCCTCGAGGCGGTGCTTGACCGTCGCGAGGAACCGTGCCGCGTCGGCGCCGTCCACCAGCCGGTGGTCGTAGGTCAGCGCGAGGTAGACGATCGAGCGCACGGCGATGACCTCGCCGAGCTGCGGGTCATCGATCACCGCGGGCCGCTTGACGACCGTGCCGGTGCCGAGCATGCCCACCTGCGGCTGGTTGAGGATCGGCGTGTCGAACAGCGCGCCGCGGCTGCCGGTGTTGGTCAGCGTGAACGTGCCGCCGGTCACCTCGTCCGGGCTCACCTTGTTGGTACGGGTGCGCTCGGCGAGGTCGGCGATCCGCTGCGCCAGGCCGCCCAGGTTGAGCTGACCGGCGTTGTGGATCACCGGGACCATGAGACCCTTCTCGGCGTCCACCGCGATGCCGAGGTTCTCGACGTCGTGGTAGGTGACCTCGTTGGTCTCGGAGTTGATGACGGCGTTCAGCTTCGGGTGGATCTTGAGTGCCTCGACCGCCGCCAGCGCGAAGAAGGGCAGGAAGCTGAGCTTGACGCCCTCACGCGCCTGGAAGTCGGCCTTGGCCTGCTCACGCAGCCGCGCGATCTTGGTGACGTCGGCCTCGACTACCGTGGTGAGCTGCGCGGACACCTGAAGCGAATCGACCATGTGCCGGGCGATCGACTGCCGCGTCCGGGACATCTTCTCGGTCGTGCCACGCAGGCGGGCGGCCGCCGCCGACGGCTGGGCCGGCGCGGGCGCCGATGCCGCGGGAGCCGGTGCCTGGG
>NZ_JBHLZP010000595.1:0-4672 GCF_042429965.1 Actinoallomurus acaciae | reverse complement strand
GCCAGGTCGAGCGGCTCGGCCCGGCCGCCGCGAGGGCCGCGGCCCTCGGTGTGCGGCCGCCCGTAGCGCGTGACGTGCCGGACGACGTCGTGGTTGGACAGCACCCAGGTCGCGGGCGCGCCGACGGCGCCGAGGGCGCCCAGGCTCCTGTCGATCACCTCGCGGAGCCGCGTGGCGTCCCACGGCGCGCGCAGGAAGTCGAAGTTGAACGCGGTCTGCAGCTCGCCGGGGCGCACGTAGCGGGCGAGCCGCGCCGGGCCGCTCACCCACGCCTCGGCGACGAAGGCCCGGTCGCCGTCGTAGCGGTCGGCCACCCTCCGCCACTCGGAGAAGATCTCGTGGACGCCGTCGCGGTCCCAGTGCGGGTGGTCCTCGCGCTTGGTCGGCTCCAGCACGTCGACGGACTCGCCGGCGTCGGGCAGGCCCTCCTGCTTGATGAGGCCGTGGGCGACGTCGATGCGGAAGCCGTCGACGCCGCGGTCGAACCAGAACGCGAGGATCTTCTCGAAGTCGCGGCGGACCTCGGTGTTCTCCCAGTTCAGGTCGGGCTGTGCCTCGGCGAACAGGTGGAGGTACCACTCGCCGTCGGCCACGCGGGTCCAGGCGCCGCCGCCGAACGCGGCGCGCCAGTCGTTCGGCGGCAGTTCGCCGTGCTCCCCCTTGCCCGGGCGGAAGACGTAGCGGTCGCGTTCGGGGCTGCCCGGCCCGGCCGCCATCGCGGCCTCGAACCAGGCGTGCCGGTCGGAGGTGTGGTTGGGAACGATGTCGAGGATCACCCGCAGCCCGTGGTCGTGCGCCTCGGCGATGAACGCCTCGGCGTCCGCGATCGTGCCGAACGCCGGCTCGATCCCGGTGTAGTCGGCGACGTCGTACCCCGCGTCGACCATGGGCGAGGGGTACCACGGCGTGATCCATACGGCGTCGACACCGAGGTCGCGCAGGTATGGCAGGCGGGATCGGATGCCGGCGATGTCACCGACGCCGTCGCCGTTCCCGTCCGCGAAGCTGCGGATGTAGATCTGGTAGATGACAGCGCTGCGCCACCAGGGCGCCGAGTCCGTCGCTCGCACGTCGTCCTTTCCGTGATGGTGGGGGGCGGTCACTTCACCCCACCGGCGCTGAGGCCGGCGATGATGCGCCGCTGGAAGATCAGCACGACGATGACGAGCGGGACCGTGACGATCACGCCGGCCGCCATCTGCGTGCCGAACGGCTGGTCGAAACCGTACGCGCCGGTGAACTTGGAGATCGACACGGTGGCGGTCTGCATCTCCTTCTTGTTCACCATGCTCAACGCGATGATGAACTCGTTCCACGCGGCGATGAAGGTGAGGATCGCGGTGGTGAAGACGCCCGGCGCGGCCAGCGGGATGATGATCTTGCGGAAGGCCCCGCCGCGCGTGCAGCCGTCGACCATCGCGGCCTGCTCCAGCTCGAAGGGCATCTGGCGGAAGAACGCCGTGAGGTTCCAGACCGCCAGGGGCAGCGCGAACGACAGTGTCGGCAGGATCATCGCCTGGTAGGTGTTGATCCATCCGATGTCGCTGAACAGCTTCAGCAACGGGATGATCAGCGAGATGCCGGGGAACATCGACGTCGCGATGACCATGCCGAGCACCGCGTTCTTGAACCGGAACCGCAGCCGGGCCAGCGCGTACGCGGTCACCGTGCCGACGAGCAGTGTGATCACGGTGGTGAGTCCGGCCACGACGACGCTGTTCAGCAGCGCCCGCCCGAAGCCGACGCCCGGCTTGAAGACCGCCGAGAAGTTCCGCACCGACCACGGGCTGGGCAGCGGCGCGTTGTCGAACTGGTCGTCCGGGCGCCGGAACGCCGACACGACCATCCAGTAGAACGGGGCCAGGCAGTACAGCACCACCACGGCGACGCCGACATGGGTGAGGACCCGGCCCGTGGTCCGCCTGCGCGTGCCCGGCGGCCGGCGCGTCGCGGACGTCACGGCCGCCGTCATTCCGCCACCTCCCGGGCCGCCGTGAGGGGCTTTCGCCTCGGGCGCGCGGGCCGGGAGGTCCGCGCCTGCCGCATGTCGCCGATGATGTCGGCGCCGAGCAGCCTGACGAAGGTGTACGCGACGACGGCGACGTAGACGAACAGGATGGTGGCGTACGCGGCCGCCGGGCCGTACCGCAGGTTGGCCGCCTCGTCGTAGGCGATCATGGTCAGTGTCTCGACGGAGTCCTTGTGCAGGCCGATCAGCACGGCCGGCAGGTCGAACATGCGCAGCACGTCGAGCAGCCGGAACAGCACGGCGACCAGCAGCACCGGCTTGACCATCGGCAGCGTGATCCGCCAGAACGACTGCCAGGCCCCCGCGCCGTCGACGCGGGCGGCCTCGTGCACCTCGCGTGGGATCACCTGGAGCCCGGCGAGGACGAGCAGGCCGACGAACGGGGCCGTCTTCCAGGTGTCGGCGATGATGACGGCGAGCTTGGCGTGGAAGCCCTCGGTGGTCCACAGGACCTGCCTGCCGATGATCGCGTTGGCGACGCCGTCGGCCTGGAAGACCCAGCGCCAGAGCAGGCCCGAGACCACCGTGGGGATCGCCCACGGCACGAGGATGCTCGCCCGTACGAACCCGCGGCCGCGGAAGGCGCGGTGCATGATGAGCGCCATCGCCACGCCGAGGACCGTCTCCAGTACGACGGTCACGACGGTGAAGAAGGTGGTGTTCCAGAAGGCGTTCCAGAACGCGTCGGAGTTCGGGCCGGTGAAGATGTCGGTGTAGTTGCGCAGGCCGACGAACCTGTCGCCCTGCACGACGAAGCCCTGCGCGTCCAGTCCCTGACCGCGCTGGTACAGCGACTCGCGGAACGCCGAGATGACGGGATAGCCGACGACGAGCGCGAGGACGATGAAGGTCGGCGACAGCAGCACGCCGGCCAGGCGTCCGGACCCCTGCACGTCGTCCCGCCGTCGCCTGCGGGCCACGGCCGGCCCGGCGATGGGTGTGGTCGTCATGAATCCTCCTTCGGAAGCCCGTGGCGGGACGCCCTCGCCTCCCGCCACGGTGCGCCGCTACTGCTGGGTCAGCGGCCCGAGCTTGGACTGCAGGCCGGCGAGCGCCTGGTCGGTGGTGCTCTTTCCGGTCAGCGCCGCGTAGACGGCCTCCTGGATGGCGACGGTCACGTCGTTGTAGCGCACGGCCTTCGGCCGGGGCTTGGCGTTGAGGAGGGAGGCCTTGAGCGTCGGGAGGTAGGGGAACTTCTTCTGCAGCGCGGGCTCGTCGTACAGCGAGGCGAGGGTCGGGGCCTCGGAGCTGGCGAGGAGGTTGGCGCGCTCGGTGTCCTGGCTCGTGAGGTACTTGATGAAGTCCATCGCGGTCGCCTTGTTCTTGGCGAAGGAGGAGATCGCCAGGTTGTGCCCGCCGAGAGTCGGCGAGCCGGGGCCGTTCAGTCCCGGCAGGGGCGCCACGTCGAACTTGCCCTTGACCTTCGGCGCCTTGCTCGACAGCGCCCACTGGTACGGCCACTGGCGCAGGAAGACGAGGTCGCCCTTCTCGAAGGCGCGGCGGGCGTCCTCCTCCTCGTAGGTGATGGCCTCCTTGGGGATCATCCCGCTCCGGAAACCTTGGACGAGGAAGTCCAGGCCCTGCTTGGCCTGAGGCGTGTTGACGTTCGGCTTGCCCGACTCGTCCACGACCTCGCCGCCGGCGCTGTCCACAGCCTCGGAGAAGTTGCAGGTCAAACCCTCGTACTTGTCGAACTGCCCGGCGTAGCAGCCGACGCCCTTGATCTTGCCGCAGTCGGCCTGCAGCTCGGACCAGGTCTTCGGCGGCGCGCTGATGCCCGCGCTCTTCAGCAGGTCCTTGCGGTAGTACAGCAGGCCGGCGTCGGTCTTCCACGGCGCGGCGTACAGGTTGCCGCGGTACTCACCGGTCTGCACCGCCGCGGGCAGGAACTTCGACAGGTCGAACTGGTCCTTCGGCAGCGCCGTGACCCACCGGTTGGCCGCGAACTCCGCGGTGTTCACCACGTCGAGGTTGAGGACCGTGTAGGCGTCGGACTTGGTCTGGGCGTTCTGCACCATCTGCTGGCGCTGCTGGTCGGCGCTCTCCGGCAGTTCGATGAGCCGGACCGTCTCCTGGGGGTGCGCCTTGTTCCACACGTCGATCTGGTGCTGGACGTTGCCCGAGGTGTCCTTGCCCTGGGCCAGCGTGATCGGGCCGCGCCCGGTGAGCGCCTGGCTCGTCGGCGTGCTCTTGGTCTTCGAGCCGCTGCCGCAGGCCGCCGCGAGCGTCACCGTCGCGACGACGGCCGCCACCCCGCGTGCGATGGTCGAGATCGATGCCACTTTCACTCCTCGTTCTGGGAATCACACTCAGTGCACGGGCTCGGGCCCCCGCCACTCCCGTATGACGAGATCGGGACGCAGCATCACCCCCTCCCGTGGGGCCTCGGCCCCGCCCAGCCGGTCGATGAGGAGTCCGACGACACGCCGCGCGACCTCGTCGAGCGGCTGGCGGACACTCGACATCGGCGGCGACATCAACATCACTGCCGGGGAGTCGTCGAAGCCGACGACGTCCAGGTTCGGCCAGCCGTCCGGGCCGGTGCCCCCGGCGAGCCGCGCGCCGACCGCGAAGGTGTCGCTTCCGCAGGCGAACGCGGTGGGCGGCTCGGGGCCGCTCAGCAGCGTCCGCGCCGCCGCGGCC
>NZ_JBHLZP010000594.1:0-4691 GCF_042429965.1 Actinoallomurus acaciae | reverse complement strand
AACGCGGGCGCGCGGCCGCGCCGATCTCGCCCAGGTAGAGCGGACGGCGGACACGAACAGCGGCGGAGCCGGGGCGGGCATGGGTGCCGGTGGCACCGCACCGCCTGGTGCGGAGGGTCAGCCGGGGTCGCCGCCGCCGCGGCGGCGCAGGTAGCGCTCGAACTCGCGGGCGATCGCGTCGCCGCTGGCCTCGGGCAGTTCCGTGGCGTCCTTCTGCTCCTCCAGCGCCCGGACGTACTCGGCCACTTCGGTGTCCTGTTCGGCCAGTTCGTTGACGCCGCGCTCCCAGGCGCGGGCCTGTTCGGGCAGTTCGCCCATGGGGACCGACACGTCGAGGAGGTCCTCCACCCAGCGCAGCAGCGCCAGCGTGGCCTTGGGGGAGGGCGGCTGGGCGACGTAGTGGGGGACGGCCGCCCACAGCGACACGGTCTCCAGCCCGGCCGTGGCGAAGGCGTCCTGCAGTACGCCGAGCACGCCGGTGGGGCCCTCGTAGCGGGCCGGTTCGATCTGCAGGCGGCTGGTCAGGCCGGTGTCGGAGGAGGCCGCGGTCACCGGCACGGGCCGGGTGTGCGGCGCGTCGGCCAGCAGCGCGCCGAGCAGGACGGCCGTCTCGACCCCGAGCTCCAGCATGATCCCGACGATGTCCTGGCAGAAGGACCGCCAGCGCATGTTCGGTTCGATGCCGTGGATCAGCACGACGTCGCGGTCGGAGCCGGGCAGCTTGGCCACGGACATCCGCGTCGTCGGCCAGCTGATGCGCCGCGTCTTGCCGTCGACCAGCTCGACGGTGGGCCGCGTCACCTGAAAGTCGTAGTAGTCGTCCGGGTCCAGTGCGGCCAGCGGGGTCGCGCCCCAGGTCTCCTCCAGATGCTGGATCACACCGCTCGCCGCTTCACCGGCGTCGTTCCACCCCTCGAAGGCGGCGATCACCACCGGCTCGACGAGCTCGGGCACATCGTCGAGCTCGACCACGCGCTGCCTCCTCATCGGTGCGTCCTTTACACGACATCTCAAGCCTATGTCCTGTAAGCCGCTCGATGCCCACCCGAGATCACCCGGGCGGGCCCGGGTGCGTCACTTGCCGTCGGTCGTACGGACGATCAGCACGTCGCAGCGGGCCCGGTGGGACAGGTTGGCCGGGACGGAGCCCAGGAGGCGGCCGGCGAGGCTGTTGAGCCCCCGGTTGCCGACGACGAGCAGGTCGACGCCGCGCTCCTCGGCCAGCGCGAGCAGCGTGTCGACGGCGTCACCGGCCACCGCGACCTCCTCGACGTCCGTCGCCCCGGCGGCGATGGCCCGGTCGCGCGCCGCCCGCAGGGCGTCGTCGGCGGGGGTGGACCCCTCCACCTTGTAGGCCAGGTCGCCGAGCTGGTCGCCGGCGCGGGCGCGCTCGCGGTCCGACATCGGATGGTAGGCGCAGAGCATGATCAGTTTCGCTCCGGCGTCGGCCGCGACGCGCCCCGCGGCCTCGACGGCGCGAAACGATGAGGGGGAACCGTCGGTGCCGACGAGGACCTTGCGGTACGAAGCCACGGATGCTCCTTAGGGCCGCCGTTGTGTGCCTGTTGGAGATTGTGTCAGTAGGACAACGTGCCGGGGGCCCAACGGTGACGCGACGACCGTGAGGTCGATCACCGCCGCTCCTGCCACGACACGTGAGCCTGGCCGCCGACGAGGGTGAACACGGTCGTAGAGTCGGCGACATGACGAAGATCTCTGATACGGAACTCGACGTCTTCCCGCTCTGCCTGGGCGGCAACGTCTTCGGCTGGACCGCGGACGAGGACGCGTCCTTCGCGGTGCTCGACGCGTACGTGGCGGCGGGCGGCAACTTCATCGACACGGCCGACCTGTACTCCGGCGGCGAGTCCGAGAAGATCATCGGCCGGTGGCTGGCCCGGCGGGGCCGCCGCGACGACATCGTGATCGCCACCAAGGTGGGAATGGCCGGGGAACGCGCGAACCTCAGGCCCGCGACGATCCGCGCCGCCGCCGAGGACTCGCTGCGGAGCCTGGGCGTCGACCACATCGACCTGTACTACGCGCACCGCGACGACCTCGGCTCGCCGATCGAGGAGACCCTGGCCACGTTCGACGACCTCGTACGCGAGGGCAAGGTCCGCTACATCGCGGCCTCCAACTACGAGGTTCCGCGTCTCGCGGCCGCCCTGAAGATCTCCGAGACCGAGGGCCTGGCCCGCTTCGTGGCCCTGCAGCCGCACTACAACCTCATGGAGCGCGGCTTCGAGGAGGGCCTGGCCGACCTGTGCGGGCGGGAGAACCTCGGCGTGATGCCCTACTTCGGGCTCGCCCGCGGTTTCCTCACCGGCAAGTACCGGCCGGGCGGGCCGGAGGGCGACAGCCCGCGCGCCGGGCGCGCCCGCGAGTATCTGAACGACCGCGGCGTGGCGGTGCTCGGCGTCCTCGACGAGATCGCCGCGGCCCACGACACGAGCCTGGGCGCCGTGGCCCTCGCGTGGCTGCTGGCCCAGCCGACCGTGGTCGCGCCGATCGCCAGCGCGCGCAACACCGAGCAGCTCGCCGCGCTGCTGCCCGTGGTCGACCTGACGCTGTCGGCCGACGAGCTGGCGCGTCTGACCGACGCCTCCGCCTGACTCCGCCCGTGAGTACGCCTTACGGCCGTCCCGCGCCCGCCACGGGGCGGCCGATGGCGTCGGCGGTCACGCGCCTCGCATAGTCTCGGTGCTCCCGAAGATCCCCCGGCGCGCCGAGGAGGCGATGCAGGTGCTTGAGGCGGTCCTGTTCGACATGGACGGGCTGCTCGTGGACTCCGAACGACTCTGGTTCGAGAGCGAGGCCGAGGTCATGGCCGACCTGGGCGCTCCGTGGGGTCCGGAGGACCAGGAGTCCCTGGTCGGCGGCTCGATCGCCCGCACCGTCGCCTACATGCTGGCGCGCACCGGCCCGGTCGCCGATCCAGCGGACCTCGGACGCCGGCTGCTGGCCGGCATGGCCGAGCGGCTGCGCGCCAACGTCCCGATGATGCCGGGCGCCAAGGAACTGCTCGATGAGGTACGCGAGGCGGGCGTCCCCTCCGCCCTGGTCTCCTCCACCCACCGCGCGCTGATGGAGCACGCCCTGGACGGCATCGGCCGCGACCGCCTGACCGTCACGGTCGCGGGCGACGAGATCGCCCGCACCAAGCCCCATCCGGAGCCGTACCTCACCGCGGCACGCCTCCTGGACGTCGACCCGCGCCGCTGCGTCGCGCTGGAGGACTCCCCGACCGGCACCGACAGCGCCACCGCGGCCGGCTGCCACGTCGTCGTCGTGCCCAGCGTCGTGTCGATCCCCGAGGCCCCCGGCCGTACGGTCGTGTCCTCACTGCTCGACGTCGACCTGGGCCGCCTGCGCTCCCTCGTCGCCTAGCTGTAGGTCTGCCCTCAGCGGCCGGTCGCGGCCCGGAGGGTGACCGGGAGAGTGCGGAGCCCGCGGTTGCGGAAGGAGTTCCGCCAGCGCAGGTCGTCCTCGGTGACGGCGAGCGCGAGGTGCGGGAAGCGTTGTAGCAGCGCGCCGATGCCGACCTCGACCTCCATCCGCGCGAGCGGAGCGCCGAGACAGTAGTGGGGGCCGTGCCCGAACCCCAGGTGCGGGTTTTCGGCGCGGCCCAGGTCGAGCCGGTCCGCGTCGGGGAACCGGTCCCGGTCGTGGTGGGCGGACACCAGGGAGAGCATGACCGTCTCCCCGGCCGGGATCATCACCCCGCCGAGTTCGATGTCCGCCTTGGGGAAACGCCGGATCGCCAGCTGCGGCGGCGGATCGAACCGCAGCAACTCGTCCACCGCCGCCGGCGTCAGCTCCGCCCGTGCCCGTGCCAGCGCCTCCGGCCGGGTCAGCAGCGCGACCAGGCCGTTGCCCAGCAGGTGCATCGTGTTCTCATAGCCGGCGAACAGGACGAGGAAGGCGGCGGAGGTCAGCTCGTTCTCGCTGAGCCGGTCCTCCCCGTCGCGAAGCTGGATCAGGGTGCTCAGCATGTCCTCACCCGGCGTGGCGCGCTTGGCCGCGATCAGGTCGACGATGAAGCGGTACAGCGAGCTCAGCGCGTCGCGTGCCTGCTGCGGGGTCTCGGGGGCGAGAAGGCCGTCGGTCCAGGAGCGGAAGTCCCGCCGGTCCGCCGCGTCGACACCGAGGAGTTCGCAGATCACGGTGACCGGCAGCGGCGCGCAGTAGGCGGGGAGCAGGTCGACCTCGTCGCCTCCGTCGAGGGCGTCCAGCAGTTCGTCGGCGATGCTCCGTACTCGGGGCCGGAGACGCTCGACCTGGCGCGGCGTGAACCCCTTCGCCACGATCCGGCGCAGCCGCGTGTGGGCCGGCGGATCCATGTTCAGCAGGTTCGCGTCCAAGGCGGGCGGCAGCGAGAAACCCTTGTACCCGCCGCTGGAATGCGCCTTGTCGAGGGACAGGCGCGGATCGGCGAGCGCCTTGCGCACGTGCTCGTACCGGGTGACCAGCCAGACCTGGGTGCCGTCCGGCGCGAGGGCGCGGTGCACCGGTCCCTGTTCGCGGAGCCGGGCGTACGTGGCGCGGGGCGCGGTGACGAACTCGCTGTCGATCTTCACGGGCTGCACCGGCCCCAATCTACCGACCCGTCGGTGCCGTCCCGGCCGGTCGCGGGCGACCGGCCGGGACGCGGCGCGCGCGGCCGAGCAGCGAGACGACCGCCGGGACGA
>NZ_JBHLZP010000593.1:0-4705 GCF_042429965.1 Actinoallomurus acaciae | reverse complement strand
CGTGGACGAGCGGCGGCGCGGGCGTGTCGGGGTGCAGGCGGCCGGTCCGGTATCCGCTCAGCGCGGCCACCATCTCGGCCACGACCGGATGGGCGCCGGGCGTGAGCGCGCCCCGGCGGGTCCACGGCAGCGGCTGGTCGAGGTCGTCGGAGACGAGCGCGCTGACCAGCCCGTCGAGGATGTCCGTACGGGCCGGGTGCGGGTGGCCGCGCAGCCGTGCGAGCCCCGCGGACAGGGTGCGGGCGGCGATGAGGTCGGCGGTCGAGACGGCCACCCCGCGCCCGCGCAACCTCGTCGCGACCACCTCGACCAGGCCGTCCGCGGCGGCGGCCGCGCCCTGCTCCCAGAGCCGCTGGTAGTACTCGGGCGACGGCATGCCGGACTGGTAGCCGGAGAAGGCGTCGAGCCGCCGGAAGGAGTACGGCACCAGGTAGCTCCCGGCCACCGACCCGGCCGCCGGACGGGGAACCTCCGGCCAGCAGCCCTCCGCGAACGACCACGGAGCGGCCCGGCAGACGCCGCCGGTCACCTCGGCCGAACCGTCCTCCACCACCGACCGCCCACCCACGGACGACGACGGAGCAGCCCGGCACACACACCCGGCCACCTCAGCCGAATCATCCTCCACCACCGACCGCCCACCCATGGGTGAGGACGGAACGGACCGGCACACACACCCGGCCACCTCGGTCGAACCGTCCTCCGTACCGGCACGAACCGCCTCCGGCCGGTCGCCCACGGACGACCGCCGCACGCCGCGCGCCGCCGGACGGTCCTCCGCTTCGCCGCACGGCTCCCCGGCTAGTCGCCGGAGGGCGGGGAGGTGGAAGCCGCCGGTCACCACGACGACCGGGCGGTCGCCCGCGTCGGCGGCGGCCGCGCGTATCCAGGCCGCCATGTACGCCTCGCGGGCGGTGTCGTCCTCCCCCGCCTCCGTGTCGCCGCGTACGAGGTCGAAGTAGGTCGTGAGCCGCTCCTCCAGGCCGTCGTCGGGTTCGACCTCGACCAGGCGGTCCCACAGGGCGTCGACGTTGTCCACCGCGAACGCCCGGCAGAGCCGGTCGGCCGCGTCGGCGTAGCGCTGCTCGGCGTCGGCGTAGCGGTTGCGGCGTCCGGCCAGCGCCGGATGCCAGGCGGGCAGGTCGATGAACCGCAGCTCCGCGCCGTAAGCGCGGCCCGCCGTGAGCGCCACCCATTCGGGCGAGTAGGCGCAGAACGGCGCCCACGACAGGTGGGAGCGCTCGTCGTCGCGGTAGTGGCTGAAGATCGCGATCGGGAGTTCGTGCCCGAGCAGCAGTTCGTCGAGCCGGTCGTTGACGTCGGCCGGCCCCTCGACCAGGATGTACGCGGGACGCAGCGCCTCGATGGTCCGGCCGACCAGCCGGGCGCAGGCCGGGCTGTGGTGCCGGACGCCGATGAAGGTGACGGACATCAGCCGGGCAGCAGGTGCCGGGCGTCGTGCAGGGCGCGCCACTGCTCGCCGCGCCGCCGGGGCGCCTGTTGTTCGAGGTAGCGGCGGAGTCTCGCCAGGTCGTCGGCGTTGTCCTTGGCCGCCGTGCCGGCGAGGCAGGCGACGATGTCGGCGGCGGTGCCCGCCTCGCCGCGCAGGAACCAGCCACGCAGCCCGACCGCGTGCGCCACCGACACCGTCTCCGCGGTGCTCATCACGGTCGACAGCCGGTCGGCCGCCGCGCCGTTCTCGGCCGTGCCGCCGCGCAGCTCACGGAACGTGGCGACCAGCACCTCCAGCACGTCGCGGCGCGGCGGCACGGTGACGCCGGAGGCCTCCAGCAGCACCCGCGCCTCGGCCTCGACCAGGTCGAGCTCGGTGGTGAAGTCCGCGATCGGGAACACGGTCTCGAAGTTGAAGCGGCGTTTCAGGGCCGCGCTCATGTCGTTCACGCCCCGGTCGCGCGTGTTGGCGGTGGCGATGACGTTGAAGCCCTGCCGGGCGAAGACCATGCCGTCGGCGCCGCTCAGCTCCGGGATCGCCAGCACGCGTTCGGACAGCGGCGACAGCAGCGAGTCCTGGACCTCCAGCGGGCAGCGGGTGATCTCCTCGAACCGGACGACCTTGCCCTCCGCCATGCCCTTGAGCAGCGGCGCCGGGACGAGCGACCGCGGCGAAGGTCCTTCGGAGACGAGCAGCGCGTAGTTCCAGGAGTACTTGATCTGGTCTTCGGTGGTGGCCGCGCCGCCCTGGATGGTGAGGGTCGAGGTGCCGCTCACCGCGGCGGCGATGAGCTCGGACAGCAGCGACTTGGCGGTGCCCGGCTCGCCGACCAGGAGCAGGCCGCGGCTCGTGGCCAGGCTCACCAGCGCGCGGTCGATCAGGGAGGGGTCGCCGACGAACTTGCGGCGGATCCCGCGCCGCTCGTCGCCGACAATGAAGGCGCGCGCCGCCTCCAGGCTGAGCGCCCAGCCGGGCGGCCGGCCGCCCCGGTCGTCCTCGCCCAGCCGGGCCAGCTCGTCGGCGTAGCGGATCTCCGCGGGCGGGCGCTGGAAGGTCTCTTCGGTCGTCATTCGGGTGCTCCAGGGGGCTCAGGCGGTCAGCTCGGTGAGTTCGGCGATGACCTCCGACGCCGTCACCGGGTCGAGGTCGCCGAGCCGCAGCGCCCCTTGGGGCCCGTAGCCGTCCGGCCGATCCATGATCGAGATCGAGTCGAGCCGGGTCTCGGGGAACTCGTCCGGGTAGCCCACCACGATGCCGGGATCCAGGCCGATCACGATGAAGCGGCCGTCTCCCGCCGGGCGGGAGATCGAGCCCTGGATGCCGGCGTCCTGGGGGAACTCGCGGAGCCAGCCGCGGCGTTCGAGGCCGAGCACCGCGCGGCTCGCCACCGTGGCGCCCTCGAACCGCGTCAGCCGCGAGCCCGCCCGCTCCTCCTCGGTCAGGGCGTACACCGCCCGGCCGAGCTGCGGGAACGGCTGCAGGATCTCGTAGTCGGCGAACACCTCCGACCACGCCTCCAGCGTGCCGGTCAGGCCGAGCGGATGGGCGATCCGAATCGGCCCGTCCGGCACGGGCACGGTGTTCTCTTCGACGTCGGCGAGCGTGCGGTCCTCGGCGACGCGGAACTGGGTGCCGCCGACGCCCACCCAGACCAGGCGGCGCGCGATGTGCCAGGTCAGCGGATGCCCGACGAACAGGTCCGCGAACTCCGCCGGGGTCCAGCCGCGCCCCGTGACCATGGCCGTCTCCAGCCGGTGGATCAGGTCGCCCGCGACCGTCCGCACGTCCTTCTTCAGCGCGGCGAACCGCTTGCGCTCGCCGAGTGCCTTGTCGTCGTCGCGCGCCCCCGGCGCCGGCAGGTCCTTGCGCCGCTTGCCGGCCTCGTCCAGGACGTACGGCTTGAGCTGCTCGTCGAAACCGACCACGAACCGCCGCGGCCCGTAGTCGAGCACCATGCTGCCGTTCTCGTCCAGGCCGAAGTCGGGTACGAGCCGGTCCGCCAGTTGCTCCGAGCTCAGCCCGAGACCGTCGGCGACCTCTTCGATCTTCTCCTGGGCGCGTTCTTTGAGCGCCTTGAACTTCACCCGCTGGGCGATCCCGTTCAGGTGCACGAGGGCGATCTCGGATCCGATCTCGGCCAGCACCTCCAGCCCGTTGACGGCCTTCGAGTGGCCGCCTTCGCCCGGCCAGGCGCGGATGATCGGCGTGAGCCGGCGTACGGTCTCGTCGTCGCCCAGGCGGCCCAGCCCGGTCAGCGCCCAGCCGTCCTTGGCCGGCATCCCCGCGAGCTGCCACTGCCGGAACACCGCCCAGCCGAACTCGGCCAGGGACGCCCGGTCGCACGTCTCCCGGACGATCTCCAGCCCGGCGTACGGCGCACCGGGCCCCGAGATCGTGAGCATCGTGACGACGTGTGCGGCGGCCTCGGGCGGCAGCGCCTGCTCGCGGTCGCGCAGCAGCACCTGCGGCAGCCGCCCCTGGTCCAGCCAGTCGCCGATCTTGGGCAGCCGGGCCGGGACGGCGTCGAGCGGGTCGGCGGCGAGCATCGTCTCGACGGCCGCCGCCGCCTCGTCGCCGTGGACCTTCGCCGCCGTGACCACGGTGTCCGCGTCGTGGGTCGACGCGAGCCACCGCAACGCGGCCTCCGCGCCGGTGCGGGCCCGGCCCACCGGGCCGACGGCGTCGGGGACCAGGAGAGGAACGGCGTTCAGCCCGTGCCAGGCGAGCCAGTCGACCGCGAACCTGCGCGCGGACTTCAGCCGGGCCAGCCAGTCGGCGACGAGCCGGGCCGCCCGGATGTCGAGGAAGGGCAGCAGCAGCCCGCCGACCACGCTCGGGGTGTCCTCGATGACGACGCCGAGCACCAGCGGCAGGGAGTCGAGCTCGAACCGGGCGATGATCGGGCGCATCCAGTACTCCGCGCCGTACCGCCGCGGAGCAGGCCAGTCGGCGACGTACGGGCGGAGGACGTCCACCGGCCCCACGGTGAACAGGGCCTCCTCCTCGATGGAGTTCAGCGTGCGGGCCTCGTATCGGCGGATCATCTCCGGCCAGTCGCTCTCGTACAGGCTGCTGGTGTAGCGCGTGGCCGAACGCAGCCACTCGTCGCGGAGGCCGTCCGGCCAGACGATCGAGTAACCGTCCGGCGGCGTCAGGCCCGGGATCACGATCGGCTTGGCCGGCTTGCGGCGGCGCGTCCACGGCGGCGCGGCCAGGAGCGGCGGCAGCGCCCCCACCGGCGCCGACGCGACC
>NZ_JBHLZP010000592.1:0-4707 GCF_042429965.1 Actinoallomurus acaciae | reverse complement strand
TCGGCGGCGAGCAGCACCCAGCCGGCGTCCGGCGGCGGGCGGAAGTAGACGCCGCCGTTGTCCTCGTGGGTCGGGCCAAGGACGGCCACCCGGTCGCCGGGCCGCGCCGAGGTCGCCCAGCGGGAGGCCGGCCCGCCGTCGCCGTGCAGCGCGAACTCCACGTCGAACTCCTCCGGCTCGCGCCGCTGCCCGCACACGGTGTAGGTGCGCATGACCGCACGTACGTGCGGGTCCATGGCGCGATAGCGCGGGTACCAGTCGTCGTCCGCGCCGGGCATCACGGGCGTCTCCTGGTGCCCGTGGGGGAAGAACAGCTTGACCCGCTGGTCGCGGCCGCCGCACGTCAGGCCGGCCAGCCCCTCGCCGCCGAAGGTGATCCGCCTCATGCTGAGACCGAGAAGCTCGGCGCGGACGACGTGGACGTCGAAGAAGCGGAACGGTGCCGTGCGCGTGCTCGCCGCCGCGGATGCCACCTCAGCTCACCTTCTTGGCGTCGCGTACGGCCTTGGCGATGGCCTCCAGCACTGGCGCGCAGCCCGCGTAGCTGAACCGCGGTTCGCTCAGCCAGGGGGTGATCTGGCCGGCCTTGACCGCCGGCAGCTTCGACCAGGTCGGTTTGGCGGCGAGGTCCTTCGGCTGCAACGCGGCGGTCCGGGAGTCGAGCAGGATGATGTCGGCGGGGTACTTGTCGGCGTTCTCCCAGCTCAGGTTCTCGAAGAAGCCCCCGGTGACCTTGTTCGGCACGATGACGTCGACGCCCAGGCTGCGGAAGTAGGACAGGTCGGCGTACACGCGCGGGTCGGAGACGTAGAAGAGGTCGGGGCTGCCGGACGCCGCCAGCACCTTGATGCCCGGGTTGGCCTTGGCCGCCGCGCGTATGGACTCCGCGGCGGACTCGAAGCGCGTCTTCGCGGCGGTGACCGCCGCGGCCTTGACGTCGGCGCCCAGCGCGACGGCGAGCTGCTCGTGCCGCTGGAGCGGCTGGAGAAGGCTGACGTGCGAGGTGGTGAGCCCGACGCTCGGCGCCAGCTCGAAGATCTTCTTCTTGCTGTCGTCCGGGACGAACCACAGGTTCGGCGGCTGGATTATGTCGGAGACCAGCAGGTCGGGGTGCAGCGCGGCGTACTTCTCGATGTTGAACTCGCCGTAGGCGTTGCCGATGATCGTGACCTTGTTCACGTCGAGCTCCCCGGCCAGGGGGTCGGGGCGGCCGTCCTTGAGCTTCGTCGGCCCGAAGACGCCGACGAGCTGGTCGCCGACGCCGAAGTCGTGCAGCGCGGCCGCGGTGCCGACGTAGGCGACGATCCGCTTCGGGCGGCTCTTCGCGGTGGCCTTCTGGCCGCGGTCGTCGGTGAACGACCAGCCGCCGGAGGCGGCGGCACGGCCTCCGCCGTTCCCGCCACAGGCGGCGAGCAGCGCGACGAGTCCGACGGCGCCGCGGGCGGCCAGCAGGCCGCGGCGGGACAGGTCGTGCGTTCCGGCCATGGCGAAGCCTCTCTCGTCACAAGGGGGAATGGTCACCGAAGTCATGTGGGGGCTGATCGTCGGAGGGGCTTAGGTTAACCTAACCTAAGTCCTCCCTGTCCAGTAGGGTCAGGCCCCTCGATCAGTATCGGAGCTGGTACGTGCCCGTCACCGACTCGGCGCGCGTCGAGACGCGACCGGACGCGCCGGCCCGCGCCCGCCCTCGCGCGGTGCGTGTCACCGGCCCGTTCGCCGCGGCGCTGTTCCTGCTGGCCGTGCTCGTGCTGAGCCTCGCGTTCGGCGCCAAGCAACTCTCGCCGTCCGAGGTGTGGCACGGGCTGACCGACCCCCACGCGCCGGCCTACACCGTCGTCCGCCAGATCCGGCTCCCGCGCACGCTGCTGGGCCTGCTCGCCGGCGCGGCGCTGGGACTCGCCGGCGGCCTGATGCAGGCCCTGACCCGCAACCCGCTGGCCGACCCCGGACTGCTCGGCATCAACGCCGGCGCGGCCTCCGCCGTCGTCTCGGCGATCTCCTTCTTCGGCATCACCTCCTTCACCGGCTACGTGTGGTTCGCCTTCGCGGGCGCCGGCGCGGTCTCGGTCGTGGTCTGGGCGGTCGGCGGCGGGCGCGGTGCGACCCCGGTACGGCTCGCGCTCGCCGGAACGGCCGTCAACGCGGTGATGTACGCCTACGTCAACGCGGTGCAACTGCTCGACACCGACTCGCTGGACCGGATGCGGTTCTGGACGGTCGGCTCGCTGGCCTCCGCGCGGCCCTCCACGGTGACCGGGATCCTGCCCTTCGTCGCGGCCGGGACCGTGCTCGCGCTGCTGCTGGCCCGCCCGCTGAACGCCCTCGCGCTGGGCGAGGAGTCCGCGAACGCGCTCGGCGCGCGACCCGCGCGCACGCGAGCGGGCGCCATCGTCGCGGTGACCCTGCTGTGCGGCGCCGCCACCGCCGCGTGCGGGCCGATCGTCTTCGTCGGCCTGATGGTGCCGCACGTCGTACGCGTCCTGACCGGCCCCGACCTGCGTCTGCTGCTGCCGTACTGCGCGCTCCTCGCGCCCACGACACTGCTCGGCGCGGACGTGCTCGGGCGGGTGCTCGCGCGGCCCAGCGAAGTGCAGGTGGGCATCGTGACCGCGGTGCTCGGCGGACCGTTCTTCCTGCACGTCGTACGGCGCGGACGGTGGGCGCGCGCATGATCCTGCGGACTCCCGGCGGCGGGTCGGTGCGCGTGCGGGGACGCGCCCTCGCGGTGGGCACGGCCTGCGTGCTCGCCGCACTCGTGTTCGCCGTCGCCGCGATCGGCAGCGGCGACTATCCGATGTCACCGGCCGCGGTGGTGCGCACGCTCGCCGGGTACGGTTCGGCCGCCGACGCGTTCATCGTGGAGCAGGTACGCCTGCCACGGGTCCTCACGGCCCTCCTGACCGGCGCCGCCCTCGGGCTCTCCGGCGCCCTGTTCCAGTCGCTCGTGCGCAACCCGCTGGGCAGCCCCGACCTGCTGGGCTTCACCCAGGGCGCGGCGGCGGGCGCGCTGGTGATCGTGATGGTCGGCGGCGGCAGCGTCATGCTCATGGGCGGCGCGGTGGTCGGCGGCGTCGTCACCGGCGCGCTGATCTACGCCCTCTCCTGGCGGCAGGGCGTGCACGGCTACCGGCTCGTGCTCATCGGCATCGGCGTCGCGGCCATTCTGACCGGTGTCAACGGCTACCTGCTGACCCGCGCGAACATCCCCGACGCCACGCGCGCCGTGCTGTGGCTGACCGGCAGCCTCAACGGGCGCGGCTGGAACGACGTGGTGCCGATGCTCGTCACGGTGGCGGTCACGGTGCCCCCGGTCCTGCTCGGCGGCGGGCGCGGCCTGCGCATGCTGGAGATGGGCGACGAGACGGCGTACGCCCTGGGCGTGCGGGTCGAGCGGCTGCGACTCATGCTGCTGACCGCCGCCGTACTGCTCGCCTCGTTCGCCGCGGGCACGGCCGGCCCGGTCTCGTTCGTGGCGCTGACCGCTCCCCAGCTCGCCCGGCGGCTCACCGCCGACCCGGGCCCGAACCTCGCCGCCTCCCTGTGCATGGGCGCGGCGCTGCTCACCGGCGCGGACCTGGCCGGCCAGCGAATCGTCCCGGGACACCAGCTCCCGGTGGGCGTGCTGACCGGCGTACTCGGCGGCGGCTATCTTCTGTGGCTGCTCGCCACTCAGCGAAAGAGGGGCCGGATATGACACGCCTGCGCGCGAACGACCTGACACTCGCGTACGAGCGGCGCACGGTCGCCGAAGGACTGAGCGTGGCCGTGCCCGACCGGTCGTTCACCGTGGTGGTCGGCCCGAACGCCTGCGGAAAGTCGACCTTGCTGCGCGCCCTGGCGCGCACGCTGAAACCGCGCTCGGGCACCGTCCTGCTGGACGGGCAGGACATCCACACGCTGCCGACGCGGGCCGTCGCCCGTACGCTCGGCCTGCTCCCGCAGTCCCCGATCGCGCCGGACGGCATCACGGTCGCCGACCTGGTCGCCCGCGGCCGCTACCCGCACCAACGCCTGTTGCGCCAGTGGTCCCGCGAGGACGAGCGGGTCGTCGGCGATGCGATGCACGCGACGGGCATCGCCGATCTGGCCGGCGCGTACGTCGACGAGCTCTCCGGCGGCCAGCGGCAGCGCGTCTGGATCGCGATGGCGCTCGCCCAGGAGACCCCGCTGCTGCTCCTCGACGAGCCGACGACGTTCCTCGACATCGCGCACCAGATCGACGTCCTCGACCTGTGCGCCCGGCTGCACCAGGAGGAGGGCCGGACACTGGTCGCCGTCCTGCACGACCTGAACCACGCGGCCCGCTACGCGACACACCTGATCGCGATGCGCGACGGCGCGGTGGTCGCGGAGGGCGACCCGGCATCGGTCGTGACGGCGGAGCTGGTGGAGGACGTCTTCGGCCTGCCGTGTCGCGTCATCCCCGACCCGGAGACCGAGACCCCGCTGGTCATACCCGCGGCCCGGCGCTCGGCCCCCGTCTAGATCAGCGAGCGCTCGTGCCCTGCCCGCGCCGCTGGTCTCAGGCAGGGGTGAGCGTCTCAGTGGTGCCGCGCATCGGACCGTCGTCGTGATCAGGCGTTCCCCGCTTGTTCCCCTCGGGGCGCGGTGGCCCGGGCCGGGGGCCCGGGCCACCGCCCGGGTCAGTCGCCGACCAGGCGGACGCGGCGGCCCTGGAACTCGCGTTGGCGGCGGACCGCGTACCTT
>NZ_JBHLZP010000591.1:0-4724 GCF_042429965.1 Actinoallomurus acaciae | reverse complement strand
CGCACCGCATCCTCGCCTCGGGCTTCGGCCCCGGGTACGACGCGCCGCTGGTGTTCGTCTCCTGCTCGACGGACAACGCGCGCGCCGTCGCCGCGGCGGTCGGGCACACGCCGGGCATCGCGTCCGTGACCCCGGTGCGGACCAGCGATGACGGCGGCGCCGCCATGTTCGTCGCCTACCCGCGGACCGGGCTCCAGGAAGCGGCCACGCCGGGTGTGGTCCACCGGCTGCGCGACACCGTCGTGCCCCGGGCCGGCGGCGGCGTGCTGATCGGCGGGCCCAACGCCGGCACGATCGACTTCTCCGACGCCGTAAGCGAGCGGCTGCCCTGGCTGATCGTCGTCGTGGTGGGCCTGTCCCTGCTCCTGCTGCTCGTGCTGGTGCGCTCGGTCGCCATCGCGGCGAAGGCCGCGGTGATGAACCTGCTGTCGATCGCGGCGGCGTACGGTGTGCTCACCGCCGTCGTGCAGTGGGGCTGGCTCGGCCACCAGCTCGGCTTCCCGGCCGCCACGCCGGTGACGCCGTGGGTGCCGCTGTTCATGTTCCCGATCCTGTTCGGGCTCTCCACCGACTACGAGGTGTTCCTGATCTCCCGGGTCCGCGAGGAGTACGACCTCGGCGCGGAGACGAGGACCGCGGTGACCCGTGGCCTGGCCCGCACCGCCCGCGTGATCACCGCGGCGGCCGCCATCATGGTCTGTGTGTTCCTGTCGGTGCTGCTGGTCGGCGACATCGCCGTCAAGCAGGTCGGCCTCGGGCTGGGCGTCGCCGTGCTGATCGACGCCACGGTCGTGCGGATGGTGCTGGTGCCGGCGGTGATGGAGCTGCTCGGCCGGGTGAACTGGTGGCTGCCGGGCTGGCTGGACCGGATCCTGCCGGCCGTCGAACCGGGTTCGCCTCCCGCGCGGAGCCCGGAGGTGCCGGTGCGGTCGTAGCGGATGTGCCGGCCCGCGCTGGGGAGCGTCTCAGCGCGGGCCGGTGGAGATGCCGTCGAACAGGACCGCGATGTAGTGGTCGGCGACGCCCTCGGCGTCGAGCCGGCCGGCCGGCTGGAACCAGCGGACCGCCACCCAGATCGTGTCGCGGATCATCCGGTAGGTCAGCCGGGCGTCGATGTCGTCGCGGAACAGGCCGGTCCCCTGACCACGCTCGATCTGGCCGACCCACAGCCGCTCGGTCTCCTCCTCCGCCCGCGCCAGGTAGTCGAACCGGTCGAACCGGCGGAGGTAGTTCCAGTCGTTCTGCATGACCATGACGGCCGCGCGGTGGGGCACCAGTGTGCGGAAGCAGTTTCGGACGAGCTCGGCCAGGACCGTGCGCGGGTCGCCGCCGCGCTCGAGGACCGCCTTGTTCGCGGCGTTCAGCTCGTCGAAGAAGGAGGAGAGGATCTCGTCCACGATCGACTCCTTGGAGTCGAAGTGGTGGTAAAGACTGCCCGAGAGGATCCCCGCCTCGTCGGCGATGTTGCGGACCGTCGTGGCCTGGTAGCCCTTTTCGGCGAACAGCTCGGCGGCCAGCCGTACCAGGTGCTCGCGGCGCTCCGAGGCGAGCACGGAGCCCCGGCGTCGGCCGCCGCCCGAGGCTCCCGAGCCATCTCGATGCGGCCCGCTGCCCTTGCCCGTGCTAACCACGTTGACATTATGACGCGTGTACCCAACCGCTTGCTCGATTGAACGATCATCGAAACCGGCGGTCGGAGGTCGGACGTCCAACCGGCGGTTTCACCCGCGGCGATGTGCGGTCAACGGGGCTGGTGATCGGTCCCGAAGGAGATGACGAGGTAGTCGTCCAGGGGCTGGTAGCCGACGCGCTGGTGGACGGCGACGCCCGCCGGGTTGGCGAGGTCGGCGAAGACCACGACCTCTCCGGCGCCGGCGTCGACGGCGGCCTGGCTCACCGCGGCGGTCGCCGCCGCGCCGTATCCGCGGCCCCGGTGTTCGGGCGGGGTGTAGATGGGCGCGATCCGCACCATGCCCGCGACCATCCGGGTACGGCCCGCGAGGGAGACCGCGACGCCGTCCCTCTCCCAAAGGGTGAGACCGCCGTACCCGATCCGGTCGTCGACCGCGGCGCCGTGGTCGCCGGGGCGCTCGCGTATCTCCCGCTCGGCGGAGTGGTACCAGGCGAGCAGCAGGTCCCGGTCGGCGGGCACCGCCGGCCGGGCGCGGCCGGGCACCGAGGACGGCCGGACCCGGTCCAGCCGGTAGAGCCGCCGGCGCTCCCAGATCGCGAAGTCCGTGCCCGTCGCCGTGTGCCAGAGCGCGGCGAAGTCCTCGGCGATCTCGCGGCGGGCGGTCACACCGGGCAGCGGCCGCCCGCCGGCCTTCAGCGCCCGCACCAGTTCGCGGACGCCCTGCTGGGGCATCAGGCTGAGCAGCAGGGGAAAGGGCGGGGTGTGCACGAACGCACCGGAGACGCAGCCTCCGGGGGGCAGCCACGAACCGAGCACCGCCGGAGTGTCCCCGTACGCCGCCGAGCCCCGGGCGCGGAGCGCCTCCAGGACCGTGACGAGAACGGTGTTCTCGACCGGCCTCGACCTCAGAAAATCGCCCGCGATCGCATCAAATTGCACGACATCGGACGTTGTGCCCCAGCTCATACTTCATAGTGGCGTTCATCCCGCTTGTTCGCTGGGAACTCGTCAACATGATCCACTTGTGTCGCGCAGTGGCCGGTGTGGATGGCCGGTGTGGATATTCGCCCGCCCATGGCACCTCCCGGCCGGTGAGAGCGTCAGAGTATTCAGGGTCTTGGTACAAGCCGTCGGTAGTGTCCTTTCCGGCGGCCGTCCCGCATGCGACCGCCGGGCGGGACCAACGACACTTGTAGGCGCTGGACGAGGCGAGGCCGTAGGGCACATGTGGGAGAAGGATTTGTCCGATCTGTCGAACGCTGCCGGGCGGCAGCACGGGCTGATCACTTCTGCCCAGGCCACCAGACTGGGGGTCACCGAAGCCGCGCTCGCGCATCTCGAAGAGTCACAACTGGTGAAGCCGCTCGAGTGGGACGTGTACCAGCTGGCCGGCAGCCCGCTCGGTCCGATCCACGCGTATCCGTACGCCGCCTGGCTGGCGACGGCGCCTGACCTGTTCGCGTCGGAGCGTCCCGAGCCCGCGGCCGACGTGGTGCTCTCCCACGAGTCCGCCTGCAACGTGCACGGGATGGGCTCGCTGGCGATCCCTTTCGTCACCTTCACGGCGCCGGAGGAGCGTGAGGCGCCCCGCGCGACGCGCCTCACGGTCGCTCCGCTGACCGCGGCGGAGGTCACCGTCAGCCGTGGCGTGCCGGTCACCACCCCGCACCGGACGATCCTTGATCTTGTCCGGAGCCATGTCGACCACGACGATGTCGCCGAGGCCCTCACCGACGCGGTTCAGCAGGACCTGGTGGACCTGCGCGCGCTGCATGACGACCTGGCCACCTTGGCGGACGAGTACGGCCTGCCCGCCAAGCCCCCGGCGTTCGCCGACCGCTTCCTGGCCGAACTCGACGCCGCGTCGCTGTCCCTGCGTAACCTGCGGGCCTGCGCCGCCCTGCGCCACCCGGACCAGGTGGCGGAGGTACGTCGCGGTGTGACGCGGGTCCTGGCCGAGGCCCGGGGCGGCACGGGGGCCGAGGACGCCCTGGCCCCCGAGGACGACGAACTGAGCTGGGACCTCGCCGCGGAGATCGTCGCCCGGACCGGCACCGGCGCCTAGTAGTGCCTTGTTTGGCGCTCACCTGGTCGAGGTCGCTTCGCATCTGCCGCAGGCGATCGGCCTGCTCGGAGTACTCATCCATGAGCTCCTCGAGCGAGGTGCGGAGTTCCGCTCTCACCCTCCCGGTGGCGGCCGGGTGGTTCGGTGGCCATGGCATCGTGGGCGCATGATTCAGATCGCGACCCGAGAGGTCTACCGGAACCGCTGGATGACCGTACGCGAGGACGACATCCGTCACCCGGACGGTTCGCCGGGGATCTACGGGGTGGTGGACAAGCCGACGGCGGCGCTCGTCATTCCCCTGGAGAACGACGGGTTCCACCTCGTCGAACAGTTCCGGTACGCGCTGTCGCGCCGCTCATGGGAGTTCCCGCAGGGCACCTGGCCCGACGACCGGCAGACCACCACGGAGGAGCTGGCGCGGGCCGAGCTGGCCCAGGAGACCGGGCTCCGCGCGGCGACGGTCGAGCGGCTCGGGTCGTTCGCGATCGCGCCCGGGTTCACGAGTCAGAGCTGCGACATGTTCCTCGCCACCGGCCTGACCAGCGGAGAGCCTGACCGCGACCCGGAGGAGCAGGGCATGCGGCAGCAGTGGTTCTCCCGGGCGGAGTTCGAGCGGATGCTGCGGACCGAGGAGATCGTCGACGCGCTCACGATGGCCGCCTACGCCCGCCTGCTGCTGAGCGGACGCGTCACAGAGCGGTGAGGGTGCGGGTCAGCGCGTCCGCGCGGTTCTGCGTCAGGCCGCCCTCGCGGACGCGCTGGACGATCTTCTGGCGGAGCTCGCGCACCCGCTGGTCCACGTCGACGTACACGCCCGCGGCGATCTCCGCCTGGAGGTTGCCGATGAGGTTGTCCAGGTCGACCGCCACGTCCGCGCGTACCTCGCTGACCGCCAGGCCTTCGTCGACGGTGCGGCGCATCCGGCTCAGCGCGTCGATCGCGCCCGGCGGGGTGACGCCGGGCACCGGCGTGGCCGAGGCGGTCGCGCGCGGCGTGACCGGATGGCCCGACCGCTGCTGGGCC
>NZ_JBHLZP010000590.1:0-4741 GCF_042429965.1 Actinoallomurus acaciae | reverse complement strand
CCCGCCGGACAGCGCCGCGGGCAGGTGACCGGCCCGGTCGGCCAGCCCGACGCGTTCCAGGAGCGCGGACGCCCGCCGCCGCGCCGTACGCGGCGGTACCCCGGCGAGCAGGGCCGGCAGTTCGACGTTCTCCCGCGCGGTGAGCTCGTCGACGAGGTGGAACGCCTGGAAGACGAAGCCCAGGGCCTTGCGCCGCACGCCGCTCAGCTCGGTCTCCGACATCCGGTCGAGCCGCCGGTCGGCGAGGTGCACCTCGCCGCCGGTGGGCCGTTCGAGCCCGCCGAGCAGGTGCAGGAGAGTCGACTTGCCGCAGCCGCTCGGGCCGACGATCGAGACGATCTCGCCGGGCCGTACCTCCAGATCGACCTCGTCGACCGCGCGGACCAGCCCCGCGTCCCGGCCGTACTCCTTGCGCAGCCTCACGGCCCGCAGCACCGTCATCTCGTCTCCCAGTAGTGGGCGCAGGCGTCCAGCCAGCGCAGATCGGCCTCGAGCCGGAGGACGACGCCTTCGAGGAGCAGCGTCGAGGCCGCGCCCTCGGGCTCGGTGAGCGCGGCCCGCTGCGCGTCGGCCAGCCGGCGCAGCAGCTCGCGGCGCTGGAGGTCGACGATCTCCACCGGATCGGCCAGGCGGGCCGCGGCGGCCGCGATCAGCTTGAGGTGGAACTCGGTCGGCCGGCTCCAGCTCACGTCCGCGAGCCAGGTCCGTACGCGCTGCTGGCCCTCGGCCGTGAGCGCGTAGACCTTGCGGTCCGGGCGGTCGGCCTGGCCGACGTGCTCGGCGGTGACCATCCCCGCCTTCTCCAGGCGCGTCAGGGTCACATAGACCTGGCCGGCGTTGAGCGCGTCGCGGAGCGGCCCCAGGGCCTCCTGGAGCCGGGCCCGCAGCTCGTAGCCGTGGGAGGGCTCCTTGGCGAGCAACGCGAGTACGACGTCCTGCACAGCATCACCTCTAACCGTTAGCTATATAGGTAACGGTTAGCTGTGAAGGACGTCAAATCGGAACGGCCGCCGGCGCGAAGCGCGTCGCCGGCGGCCGGAGTGATCACGCGGTCAGGCGACGACCGGATCGCGACGGCGGACGGACAGGGCGAGGGCGGAGGCGATCACCAGGCCGACCAGCAGCGCGCCGCCGTGGATGTCACGGATCGCGATCAGGGCCACGCCCGTGAGCGGCACGGCCACGGCCGCCCAGCGGCCCGCGGCGACACCGCGCCCGGCCGCGATGTTGGCGGCCATGGCCGCCACCACGCCGATCGCCAGCAGCGGGAACCAGACGGTGGCCAGGAGCGCGCCGCACCACAGCAGCACGGACATCGAGGCGACCCGCGGGAGACGCCCGTCACCGCGCCACAGCGCCACCGCCACGGCCCCGGCGAGACCGCAGACCGCGACGGAGTTCCCGCCCCCGTGCGGCTGCCAGGCGTACCCGGCGACCTCGCCCACCAGACCGGTGACGAAGTAGCTCACCAGCCAGCGCGGCCGCGAGACGACCTGCTCCGCGACGAGGCCGACGAAGACGAGGAACAGCAGGTTCGAGATCGTGCCCGGCACACCGCCGTCCTGCACGAAGAGCGAGGTGCCGGTCCGCCACCAGTCGCCGTGGAGACCGGCGGGGGTGCGCTCCAGGTGCGCGAGCATGCCGGGCACGAGGAACTGCGCGACGTTCGACAGAGCCGTGACGCCGAAGATGATCGCCGTCACCAGGGGGAACCGCCGCAGACCGTGGATTTTCATGAGGCTTACTCTTCCGGCCGGCGGCACATCGCGGCAGAGCCATCGATCCACCCCTCGACGGGACAAATGTCCGTACGCGGCCGGTGTCCTCCGTGCCGTGCGGAGCGGGGCGTCATCCGTGGGAACGCCGCCACGCGAGGCACCTCCCGGCGAACGCGCTCAGGTGGCGGACGCCGAAGTCCTCCGGCGACCAGTCGGCCGGCAGCGCCGTCGCGGCGTCGCGGGTGAGATAGGCCCATCCGTGGCGGCCGTCGGCGAGCGTGAGGCGTTCCAGGGCGTAGAAGTCGTCCTCGTACGCGTCGATGATCTCCCACTCCACGGCGGTCAGCCCGGAGATCAGCACGCCCCCGGCCGCGCCCGGACCGGGCACGAGCACGGGATAGACCCGTCCGTCCAGCGCGGCGACGCGCCAGCCCTCGGCGGTCGCCGGCCCGTGGTCGGGCACCCGCCCGAGCAGCGCCCGCAGGACGTCCGGGAACCGGAGTGTGCCGTACGCGAACAGGGCCGCGGGCGCCGGCGGCAGCGACCGGCCCGGCATCGTACGTGACATGGGCCACCTCCTCCGATCACGGTAGCGACGCCCTCACGAGGACCGGGATATTGAGTCTGTTTTGTCCGACCTTGATGGCATCCTGGAAAGCGTGCCCAACCAGCAGGGAATCAGTGCCGTCATGGTCGGCCGCGCCAGTGAGCTGGCCTCTCTCGAAACCGCTCTGCGAGAGACGCCGGCCGCTCTGCTCGTGGGCGGCGAGGCCGGGGTGGGCAAGACACGCCTGATCCGCGAGTTCCTCGAGACGGCCCGCCGCCGCGACGGCGGGCCCCGCGTGCTCATGGGCGGATGTCTCCAGATCAGCTCCGAGGGCCTGCCGTTCGCGCCGTTCAGCGCGGTGCTCCGGCAGCTCGTCCGCGAGATCGGCGTCGACGGGGTGGCCGCCCTGCTGCCCGGCGGCTCACCCGGCGGGCTGGCGCGCCTGCTGCCGGAGTTCGGCGAGCCGGACACCGAGACCGCCACGACCGAGGCGCGCACGCGCCTGTTCGACCATGTGCTGCTGCTGTTCGAGCGGCTGACGGAGCAGACGCCCGTCGTCCTGGTCATCGAGGACGCGCACTGGGCGGAACGGTCAACGCGCGACCTGCTCAGCTACCTGATCCGCAACCTGCCGCCCGGCCTGATGGTGATCGTCACCTACCGGTCGGACGAGCTGCACCGCGACCATCCCCTCCGGCCGCTGCTGGCCGAACTCGGCCGCGCCGGCTGGGTCCGCCGTCTCGACCTCGACCGGCTGCCGCGCCGCGCCGTCGCCGAGCAGACACGCCGCATCCTCGGCCGCGAGCCCGCGCCGCAGCTGCTCGACGAGGTGTACGAGCGCAGCGAGGGCAACCCGCTGTTCGTCGAGGCGCTGCTCGGCCGCGACGGTGAGATCAACTGCGAGCTGCCCGAGTCGCTCCGCGACCTGATCCTCGGCAGCGTGCAACGGCTGCCCGAAGAGACCCAGGAGATCCTGCGCGTGGCCAGCGCGGGCGGCGACCGGGTGGAGCACGCGCTGCTCGCGGCGGTGAGCGGGCTCGACGACACCGGGCTCTCCCGGGTGCTACGGCCCGCCGTGGCCGCGAACGTCCTCGTCGTGGACGGCGAGTCGTACGGCTTCCGGCACGCGCTGATGCGGGAGGCGATCCACGGCGACCTGTTGCCGGGCGAGCACACGCGCACCCACGCGCGGTTCGCCGAGGCGCTGGAGGCCGATCCGTCGCTCGTGCCGCCGGGCCGCGCCGCCGCCGAGCTGGCCCACCACTGGTACTCCGCACACGACACGACGTGGGCGCTGGTCAGCGCCTGGCAGGCGGCGCAGGTCGCCAAGGAGGCCACCGCCTACACCGAGTGGCTCCGCATGATCGACCGGGTCCTCACGCTGTGGGACCGGGTGCCCGACGCCGCCGAGCGGCTCGGCGTCGGCCACACCGACGTGCTGGAGCGGGCGATCGAGGCCGCCGACCTGGCCGGTGAGACCGAACGCGGCGTGGCGTTCGCCCGCGAGGCGCTCAAGGAGATCGACGATCCGCCCCGGGCGGCCGCGGTGCTGGAGCAGCGGGGCCGCCTCAAGATCCGGTTGGGCCACCGCACCGCGCTGGACGACCTGCGCGAGGCGGCCCGCCTCGTGCCCGTCGACCCACCGAGCACCACCCGCGCCCGCGTGCTGTCCACCTTGGCGCAGCACCTCTACCTGCTGCCGAACCGCGCCGAGGAGGCGCGTGAGCTGGCCTCGGCGGCGCTCGCGGTGGCCCGGGAGACCGGTGACGCCACGGTCGAGGCGCACGCGCTGACCACGATCGCGGCCTGCGACTTCGCCGAGACCGACGCCGCGCGTCACCTGGCCGTCCTGGCCGAGGCCGCGGAGGTCTACCGCCGGGGCGCCGACGACTCCGCCATGCTCCGCGTGGCCACCAACGAGTCGCACATCCTGGAGAGCATCGGCGAGCACGAACGCGCCATCGAGGCGGCTCAGCGGGGCATCGCCCTGGCGCGCAAGCACGGACAGGCCCGTACCTCCGGCGCGTTCCTCACCATCAACCTCGCCGAGCCGTTGCTCAACCTGGGCCGGTGGGACGAGGTCCTGGAGGTGACCGAGCACGCGCTGGAGCTGTCCCCGCCGCCGCTCACTCGGGCGTCGCTTCACAACGCGCTGGGCGACATCGCGCTCGCCCGTGGCGACCTGGCCGTTGCCGCGCGGGCCGCCGCCGCGCTCGACTCCGTCCTCGCCCCGACGTTCTCCCGCACACAGGAGCTGTTCCCCTCCGTACGCCTGCGGCTCGACCTGAAGGTGGCCGAGGGCGACCTGACCGGCGCGCTCGACGTCGTGGAGAACGTGGTCGAAGAACTGCATCCGTCGGTCAACACCCGCTACGGCTGGCCGCTGATGGCCAGTGCGGCGCGCGCCTGCGCCGAGGCGCCGGGCGAGCGTTCGGGCAAGCTGCTGGCCCGGCTGCGCGACCAGGCGAACCGGACC
>NZ_JBHLZP010000589.1:663-5409 GCF_042429965.1 Actinoallomurus acaciae | reverse complement strand
CCCCGGGGCCACGGCCACGATCGCCGTGCCGCTCGCCGGCGCGGGGGCGGGGGACGACCGGATCGCCGACCGGCTCGGCCGCCTGCTGGGCCCGTCGTTCCGCGCGCACTTCGTGGCACGCACCCGCCCGCGCGACGCGTGGTCGCTGACCGAACGCGAACGCGAGATCGCCGAACTCGTCGCGGCCGGGATGACCAACCGCCAGCTCGCCGAGCACCTGCACGTCACGGTCGACACGGTGAAGAAGCACCTCACGAGCGTGCTGAGGAAGACCGGGTGCTCGAGCCGGACCCGCCTGGCCGTGCTGTGGCGTCAGCCGACCTGAAACGGGTGATCCGCACCGTGAGCGGTCACGTGTGCCGGTCCGGGGCGAGGAAGGACGTCAGCGGCGGGAGCAGTGCCCGCGGGCGGTCCAGCGGGATGATGTGGCCGCAGTCCTCGATCAGATAGCCGGTGAGGTCGTCGGCGATGGGGCGCAGTTGCCGTTCGAGGGCGGTGCCGACGGGGTGGGCGCCGACGGCCATCGTGGGCACGGTGAGCCGGTGGGAGTCGGCGGCGTCCTGGATCTGTCGTGCGCCGGCGGGTGCGGCCCGGTAGTAGGAAAAGGCGCAGCGCAGCGCGTCACGTCCGGTGTAGGCGTCGACGAAGGCGTCGCGGATCTCGCGCGGCACACCGCGGCCACGGGTGCCGGCGGTGAGGAACCAGTCGATGTACTCCGTCTCGTGCCCGGTCAGGACCGTCTCGGCGAGGCCGGGAACCGCGTGGAAGCCGAACCACCACGGCGGCCCGCCGGCGAAGAAGTCCTCGGCGCCGGGCAGCCGGCCCAGCGCCGACTCCATGAGGACGAGACGTCGTACGCGGGCGGGGTGCCGCATGGCGAACAGGAACGCCGGAGGGGCGCCGGCGTCGATGCCGACCACCGCCGCCGACGGTTCTCCGAGAGCGGTGAGGAGTTCTTCTGCGTCGGTGGCGAGGGTGCCGGCGTCGTAGCCGTCCGCCGCCTTCGTGGTGGCGCCGAGTCCTCGCAGGTCCGGGGCGATGACGCGGTGATGCGGGGCGAGACCCGCGATGACCTCGGTCCACAGCCGCCAGGTGTGCGGGAAGCCGTGGAGCAGGAGGACGGCGGGCCCGTTCCCGGCGATCGCCACGTTGATGTCGATGCCGTTGGCCGCGACCCGGCGCAGGGAGATCTCCGCCGTGGAGGGAGGCATGGGGGGTGTGCCGGGCATGGGTGTCTCCCTCGCGAATGGTAACTATTGGTGACAAGCAGAGGTTAGGTAACCTTCTCGGTGCGGCCAAGACCGCACTTTCGCGACAGGTGGTGAGCTGCTGGTGACCTCCCCTCCAGGCCGTACGGCGAAGGGGGCGCGGGGCGACCTCTTCGACCCCCGGTGCCCGACCCGCCGGCTGCTGGATCGCATCGGCACGAAGTGGACGTCCATGGCCGTCAAGGTCCTCGCGGAGGCCGCCCCGCACGAGGTGCGCTTCGCCGAGCTCCGGCGGCGGATGCCCGGCGTCTCGCAGAAGATGCTCTCGGTGACCTTGCAGAGCCTGACTCACGACGGGCTGGTCACCCGCCGGGTGGAGCCGACCGTGCCGCCGCGCGTGCACTACCGGCTCACCGAGCTGGGCCTTTCGCTGGAGACCGCGCTCGCCACCGTCCGGGCCTGGGCCGAGGAGCACATGGCCGAGGTCGACCGCAACAACGAGCGGGCCGATGGCACCGGCGAGTAGACACCCGGGCCGGCGTCAGCCGCACGCGTCCGGGGCCGCAGGGTGGCCGCGCGGGCGGAGGAGGACGAGGACGATCGCGGCCGTGCCGACCGCGCCCGCCGCCCCGCACACGCCGACGGACAGGGAGGGCCGGGAGACCTGTGCGATCGCGCCGGCGAGGAGGACGCCCAGCCCCTGCGCCGTCTGCAGGCCGGCCGAGGCGACGCCGATCGCCCGTGCCCGTACGGCGTTCGGCACCGTCACGGTGAAGTTCGCCTGCGCCAGCACGAGGTAGGTGGTGAAGACCCCGTTGAGGGTCCACAGCAGGAGTGATCGCGGCAGCGACGGAGAGACGGCGCTGAGCACCAGCGGGATCCCCGACGCGAGCGCCAGCGGCACCATGAGCCGCTGCCGTGGTTCCGCGGGGATCAGCCGGGTGACCAGCAGCGTGCCGGCGAAGGCGCCGACGGGGTCGGCGGCCATCAGCAGGCCCACCGCCGTGGAGCCGGAGTGCAGCTCGTGCGCGTACGGTGCCGCCAGGGCCTCGGGCGCGATGAAGAAGCCGAAGAGCCAGATGAGCCCGGCCAGGCCGGCGAGACGGCGGTCGCGTACCAGCAACCGGATCCCGGCCGTCGCGAACGCGCGGGTGCCGCCCTGAGCGGCGGCGTCCGGGGCGGGGCGGTGCGGCCCGACGCCCCATCCGATCAGGCACGCCGACGCCAGGAAGGACAACGCGTCGATCGTCAGCGCGACGCGCGGGCCGCCGAGCAGGCCGATCACGAGCCCGCCGCCGGCGAAGCCGACGATCTGCGTGACGTAGTCGGTCATCGCGACGACGCCCATGCCGACCTGGTACCGGTCCCCGGGCAGGATCTCGGGCAGCGTGGCGTTGCGCGCTCCGGCGAACAGCGGTTGCAGGCACACCATCGCGGTCAGGGCCACCATGACGAACGCCAGCGGCGAACCCGGGATCGCCATCGCCGCGACCAGGCAGCCGCGGGCGAGCTCCACCACCACGATGATCGTCCGGCGTGAGAAGCGGTCGGCCAGGCCGGACAGGAGCGGCGAGGTGAGCAGCGGCGGCAGGAAGGTCAGGCTGTAGACGAGGGCGGTCAGCAGGGCCGAGGAGGTCCGGCCGAACACCAGCAGCGCCAGCGCGAGCCGGGCGAGCTGGTCCCCGAGTTGAGACTGGGCCTGAGCGATCCACAGCGCCCTGAACTCACCGACGCCGATGACGTCGCGGAACCGGGTTCGCCCGGTCTTCGGCGCCGTCATCCGCTCGCCGGTCACCGGTCGAAGGCCCCGCGAGCAACGGGCCGCCAGGCGCGTCGCGAGGCGAAGGAGGCCGGCGGCCCGTGGCTCGGTGAGGCGCCCCCGGCGCGACGTGCGGCGGGCCCCCGGGTTCCGGGCGGCCGCTCTCTCGCCCTCAGAAGTCGCGGTTGCGCATGGCGTGCCTCCCCTCTCGAGTAGGACTCCATACTCGGAGGGTCCATCCTGATGTCGCCCGGAGGGCGACACTTCAAGAAATCTCGTAACCGGACGGCGCGCGCCGAGGCATCGAGGTGAGGCGTTCGTCCGCAGGGTGCCGGAACGCCTTCAGCCCGTCGATGGACCGCTCGGCTCCGTCCCCGGAGGGCCGTGATCGGCGTCATCGCCCACCGCGCTCTGATCCGCGGGGGTCGAGTGCGAGCGCGACCCCCGGGTGCCCTCTCCGGACCCGCTCGGGTGCCGGACGCAGAAGCGGAAGCCGACCCAGGTGACCGCTTCCAGCTGACGGAGGTCGCCTCGGATGACGTCGTCGGGCAGCCGGCCGAGCCAGCGGAACCGGTCCTTGTCCTGCCGGCCGAAGCAGCCGGGGATGTGCGGCGTCCTCGTGCCGGTGTCGGGCGCGGCGTCGTCGCCCGGCCGGACGCCGAGTGCCTCCAGAGAGGCCCTCGCCCGGTCCAGGACGCGGCGCGCCCGGGTGAGGTCGCCGACCGCCAGCAGGCCCCTGCCGAGCACCTCGGTCGCGCGCGCCAGGCGCAGTGGCTCATCGTGCCTCTCGAACAGGTCTGCGGCCCGCGTCGCACACCGGACGACGGCGCGGCCGTAGCACGCCGGGCAGATCCTCAGGTAGAGCCCGCCGAGGTCGAGCAGGGCCACGGCCTCCGCGTGGTGGTCGTCCCGCTCCCGGGCCAGTCTGAGGGCGTGGCACAGGTGCCAGATCCCGCAGCCGCCGTACCACACCGGGTTCCAGCCCATCAGGACGAGCGCGAGGTTGATCCGGGCGTTCATCAGGCCCGTGGTGTCCTGGAGCTGGTCGAACACCTCGACGGCCCGCACGAGCGACGCGGCCGCCTCCTCATGCTCCTTCCGCATGCGCAGCGCGTCGCCCAGCCCGCTGAGCGAGTGGGCGGCGCCGAGCAGGTCGCCGTTGTCCGTGCAGATGCGCAGGTCGTTGCGGTGGCACTCCACGGCCTGGGCGTAGTCGCCGGTGCTGAAGTAGAGGAGGCCGAGGTTGTGCCACGTGTTCCCCTCCTCCGTACGACCCGGAGCGAGGTCGAGGGCCCGCCGCAGATGCCGTTCGGCCTCGTCGTGGCGTCCGGCGATCCGGCAGGCGTTGCCGAGCGACTGCGCGGCATGGTGAACGTGCGCGGCGTCCACGTGCTCGGCGGCGTCGAGGGCCAGGCCCGCGCAGGCGATCCACTCCTCGGTGTGCCGGCGGAACTCCAGGTAGCGGGCGAGCCTGCGGACCGGCTCGCCCACCCTGCTCCCCAGCCGCGCCCGGTGCGCGGCCGCGACGGCGGCGGCGAGGTTGCCGTGCTCGGCGTCGAGCCAGCCCAGCGCCTGGGCGCGGGACGCGAACCGGTTGACGTGGAAGAGGCGGAGCGTCCCGGGGGCGGCGAACCGCCGGTCGGCGTCCGTGGCGGCGCGCTCATAGTGCTCCAGCAGCCGGGTCAGCGCACTCCGATACAGGTAGGCGTCGGCGAGGGCGAGTTCGGTCGCGTAGAGGCGGACGAGGTCGTGCATGTCCCACCGGCGGCCCGGATGTCC
>NZ_JBHLZP010000589.1:0-622 GCF_042429965.1 Actinoallomurus acaciae | reverse complement strand
CGGTCGGCCTCCGGCCGCGTCCGGTCGAGCACGTCGGCCGCGGTCTCCGGCCCGAAGTCCGCGCCGGGGACCACGCCGAGCAGGTCGAAGGCCCGCCTCTGCTCGGCGCCGAGGCGCGCGTAGGAGAGGTCGAACGCCGCGCGGACACCGAGGGGACGGCCCTGCTCATCGACGTCGTCGTACCGCAGCCGGTCGAGCCGGTCGCGCGCCTCGGCCAGTGCGGCGACCTCGTCGGAGAGCGGCCGGTGCGGGTCGTCCAGGAGCAGCGCCGCGCCGATCCGCAACGCGAGCGGCAGCCGCCCGCGCAGCGCGGCGAGCCGCTCCGCGTCCTGCGGGGACTCCGTCACCCGGCCGTCGCCCGGAACGGTGTGCCGCAGCGCCCGGTCGAGCAGGCGCACGGACTCCCCGGCGTCGAGCGGCGCCAGGTCGATCCGGTGCGCCGCGAGCGTGGAGAGCGTGTTGCGCGACGTGATGATCATGTGGTGTGGCGGGCCCGGGAGCAACGGCGCGACCTGGCCGGCGGACGCGACGTCGTCCAGCACGATCAGCAGGGGCTGCGCCGCCGGAGCGGCGAGCGTGGTCCGCCACAGCCCGATCGGCTCGGGCGGCGTGCCGCCCGGCC
>NZ_JBHLZP010000588.1:0-4750 GCF_042429965.1 Actinoallomurus acaciae | reverse complement strand
CGGGCCCGCGGCGTCGGCGACCCGGGCGGCGGCGCGTTCGATCTCGGCGGCGTCGCGGGCGGACAGGACGCCCTGGTCCACCGCCAGGCGCACGTACGGCAGGACGCGGCGCTCGGCATACCACTCTGGCCACTCGGCTCCGGCGGTGTTGTCGAGCGGCAGCTCGGCGATGTACCCCGGCCAGGGCGCTCCGTAGGAGTCCGCGCCCGCGCCGTGGACGGCGGCGAGCTCACGGCCGAACCGCTCGGCCGCCTCCGGGGCCGGCCGCGCGGTCTCGATCCACGGCAGAACGAGCGTGGTGTCGTCGGCGGCGATCACCTCGGGCACCGGGGCGTCGGCGCCGCTCTCGGCGAGCCAGCGCAGGCCGTTCGCCTCGGCCGCGAACAGCCCGTCGATCGCCTTCCGTGCCTGCTTGACGAACACGCGGCGGCCGTCCGGGAGGGTGCCCTTCCGCAGGTGCCATTCGTGGCTGGCGCCGAGCTCGGTGACGTCGGTGAGGTTCATCGTTCCTTGACGGCCCGGCGCACGTGGTCGAGCAGGCCCGGCACGGCGGCCTCGATCTGCTCGCGCACCTCCTCGAAGGCGGAGTCGCGGCTGTAGTAGGGGTCGGCCACGTCGAGGTCGCGCGCGCCCGGGTCGAACTCGCGCAGCAGCCGGACCTTGCGCCGCGCCTCCTCGTCGGGCGCCAGGCGGAGCAGGTCCGTACGGTGGCTCTGGTCGAGGGCGAGGATCAGGTCATAGTGGTCGAACCAGGGCACCTCGAACTGGCGCGCCCGATGGGAGGAGCGGTAGCCGGCCTTGCGCAGGGTCGCGACCGTACGCTCGTCCGCGGAGTCGCCGACGTGCCAGCGCCCGGTGCCGGAGCTGTCCACCTCGATGTCGAGGCCTTCCAGCTCGGCGTGGTGGCGGAAGATGTGCTCGGCCATCGGGGACCGGCAGATGTTGCCGGTGCAGACGAAGGTGACGCGGTACGACATGGGTGCCAGCTTAGGGACTGTCCGGCCAGACGAGCATGGCCTGGGCCGCGACCTGCTCCAGCAGCTCGCGGCCGATCCCGTCTCTGGCCTGCGTGGACATGCCCTGGATGACCGACGCGTAAAAGGTGGCCAGGGCCTCGGCGTCGGTCCCGGCCGGGAGGCGGCCCTCGTCGACGTCGGCCTGGATACGGGCGCGGATGGTGGCTTTGGTGGCCTCGCGCCCGTCTCGCAACTCGGCCTCGACGTCGGGTGAGCCGCAGTTGACGGCCGCAGAGATGATCATGCAGCCCCAGGGGTGTGCGGGGTCGGTGTAGTCGGCGGCGGCCGCGCGGAGAAGGCGCTCGATCGCGGCGCGGGCGGTGGGCTCCTCGGCGAGGGCCTGTACGGCGGGCGCGCCGTACGTCTGCTGGTAGCGCTCGACCGCCGCGCTGAACAGCTTTCTCTTGTCGCCGAAGGCGGCGTACATGCTGGGCGGGTTGATGCCCATCGCCTCGGTGAGCGCGGCGACGGAGGTCGCCTCGTACCCGTGCCGCCAGAACTGCTCGATCGCCCGGTCGAGCGCTCGCTCACGGTCGAAGCTTCGCGGTCGTGCCATGACTTGCATTCTATAGCGATCGCTAGGTTATAGTTTCTGTATCGATCACTACAGAAACGGGCAGGACTCATGGGCGACCTGACGGGCAAGACCGCGCTGGTAACGGGCGCGAGCAGGGGGATCGGCCGGGCGATCGCGCTCCGGCTGGGCCGGGACGGCGCACGCGTGGCCGTGCACTACGGCCGCGACGAGGCGGCGGCCAAGGAGGTCGTGGCCGCGATCGGCGAGGACCGGGCCTTCGCCGTACGCGCGGAGCTGAGCGCCCCGGACGCGCCGGAGGTCCTGATCGATGAGGTGGCGTCGCGTTTCGACGGGCTGGACATCCTGGTGAACAACGCCGCGATCGGCGCCTCCAGCGACCTGGAGCACACGACGCTGGAGGACTTCAACCAGATCTTCGCGGTGAACGTCCGCTCGCCGTTCTTCATCGTCCAGCGGGCGCTTCCGCTGCTGCGCGACGGCGGCCGGATCATCAACATCTCCTCCGGCGTGACCCGCATCGCGATGCCGGAGATCATCACGTACTCGCTGACCAAGGGCGCCATCGACGCCTTCGGCCACACGCTGGCCGAACAGCTCGGCGAACGCGGCATCACGGTGAACACCGTCGCCCCGGGCGTCGTGGAGACCGACAACACCGCGCCCATGCTGGCGGAGCCGGGCGCCCAGGAGGCCTGGTCGGCCCGCTCGGCCCTGGGCCGCGTCGGCCGCCCGGAGGACATCGCGGACGTGGTCGCCTTCGTCGCCTCCGATGACGCCCGCTGGATGACCGGCGACTGGATCGACGTCACCGGCGGCTCGGACCTGTGACCTGCCGTACGCGGTGAAAAGGGGCGCCCCGGCCGGGACGCCCCTTTTCCGAGAACGGGAGATCAGTGCGACACGGCGCCCAGGGCGTCGATGATGCCGTGGCCGTAGAAGCCGTTGCGCCCCTTGCCGCCTTCACACGTGTGCGTGGCCGTCACCTTCTGGTACGTACCGTCCGACTGCAGGACGTAGCGCGTGTAGGTGTACGCACGCGGGGTCGGGCAGGCGTGTTCGGTGGCGGTGCCCTCCAGGATCGACTTCACGCGGTCCGGGGACAGGGTCAGGCCGCCGTGGACGCGGTCGGGCCGGCCGTACTTGCTCACGATCAGCGCCACCACGCCCGTCGCGTGCGGGGAGGCCATCGACGTGCCCTGTAGATACTGGTAGTAACCGCACGTCGAGCCCTTGCACGAGCGGACCACGTACGGCACGTTCGGGGTGCCGTCGGGGTTCAGCTCGCCGCGCTGCTCGGCCAGCGACTTCGGGTACGCGGCCAGGATCGCCTTGGTCACGTCCGCCTTGCCGTCCGGCGTGTCGTAGGAGTCGCCGCCCGGGGCCGACACCGCGACGTAGCCGTTGCCGTAGTCGGAGTAGTACGACTTGCGGGTGCTGATGCCGAGGGCCGAGATCGCGAGGACGTTCTTGCCCTCGCTCGGCTCCGAGACGCAGGACGGCGGGATGGTCCGCTGGTACGGAGCCTCGCCGGGCGTGGCCACGTAGTCCGGGCTGGACGCGTCGATGATGGTCTTGGTGTAGTCGGTGGCGCCGTTGCCGGCCGCCGAGACCAGGGTGACGCCGTGCCGGTGCGCGTACGCGAGGGCCCGCTCCGAGGCCTGGATGACCGTACGCTGCTCGGCCTGGTACTCCGGCGAGTCGGCCGGGTTGTTCACGCAGTTGAAGAGCCAGGGGTCGGTGTAGAACGACATGTTGACCACGTCGATCCCGTGGTCCGCCGAGTAGGTCAGGGCGTCGACCACCGGCTGCAGGAAGAAGTATCCGGAGTCCTGCCCGGCCCGGACGTTCACCAGCGTCACGTTCGGGGCGACGCCCGCGATGCCGAGGCCGTTCAGCGGCGAGGCGATCGTCGAGGCGACGTGCGTGCCGTGCTCGTTGTCGTCCTCGTCGACCGGGTCGACGCAGGAGGGGTGCTCACACGGACCATCGACCTCGGTGCCGTCGGCGTCGACCGGGATGTCGGTGGTGAAGTTCCGGCTCAGCGCGCGGTCGAAGTTCGGCGCGATGTCCGGATGCGTCCCGTCGATCCCGGTGTCGATCACGCCGACGAGCACGCGGTGGTCGCCGGGCTCCTTCTTGTACGAGCCGCCGGTCGTCGCGTGGATCAGCTTCATGTCCCACTGGCGGTCCGCGAGCGGTTCCGCCGATGACGAGTGGGACGCGCCGGCCGTACGGGTGCCGCTCCGGCCCTCCTTCTCCACCGCCTGCGCCTTGGCGGCGGCGGCGCGCTGGACCTTCGGCGCCTCGCCGACCGCCCGGTTGCGCGCGACGCCGTCCACCGCCGACTGCTCGCGCGCGTCGGTGAGGAACGCCGTGTTGGCCGACCGTACGGTGGCCAGGCCGATCGCGGGGTTCTCCTTGACGATGGTGCCACCGGCCGCCGCGACGGCCGAATGCGCCTTCGCCAGGGACACCCCGTCCTTGTACAGGACGACGTACTCGCTCGTCCGGCCCTGTGTCGTGTTGCTGCTCGGTCCCGCCTGCGCGGGTGCCGCGAGCGCCGCCGTGACGGCGGCGCAGGCGGCGAGGACTATGGCGCGCCGCACCGCACACCTCCCAAGATTTACCAAGAAACAGTAAAGACTTGGAGGCATCAGATACGGTCAGCGCGGCGAAAGTCCAGTGATGCGTCTTATGTGAACCGTGGCCGCTTTTGGTCAGTTCTGGGGAAAGCGCAGGTCAGCCGGTACGCAAGGCCATCGTCATGGCCTCGACCGCGAGCTGGGGATTCACGTTGGCCTCCAGCCGCTCTCGACAGGTCATGATCGCCTCGAGCCGCTGCAGGGTCGCCTCCGGCGTGCCGCGGTAGGCCCGCAGCTCGCGCGCCCGGTCGGCGTTGACCAGATCGACGTCCGCGCCGAGCTGAACGGCCAGCAGGTCGCGATAGTACGAGGCGAGGTCGAGCAGCGCGCGGTCGATCGCGTCACGCTTCATCCGCGTGGTCCGGGACTTCTGCCGGTCCTCCAGCTCCTTGAGCGCGCCGGCCGTGCCCCGGGGCATCCGGCCCTTGGCGCTCTCCCGCAGCGCCTGGCGCAGCGCGGCCGTCTCGGTGGCGTCCAGCTCACCGGCGGCCGCCTTGGCCTCCGCCTCCGCCGCCTTGACCAGCGCCTCGGCCGCCTCGACCGCGGGTCCGAGG
>NZ_JBHLZP010000587.1:376-5129 GCF_042429965.1 Actinoallomurus acaciae | reverse complement strand
CCGAGCACGCCCCGGCCGGCGGCTGCGTCCTGGACGCCGGGGCGGGCACCGGCCACTACCTGCGCGCCGTGCTCGACCGGTTGCCGGGACGGCCGGGGGTCGCGCTGGACCTGTCCAAGTACGCGCTGCGGCGCGCCGCGCGCGCTCACCCGCGCATCGGCGCCCTGACCTGGGACGTCTGGCGCCCCTTTCCCGTTCGCACCGGTACGGTGGGGGTGCTGCTGGACGTCTTCGCGCCGCGCAACCCCGAGGAGTTCCACCGGGTGCTCCGGCCGGACGGGGTGCTCATCGTCGTCACCCCGGCAGCGTCTCACCTGGGAGAACTCATCGGCCCGCTGGAACTGCTCACCGTCGACCCCCGCAAGGCCGAGCGGGTCGCGGATACACTCGGCGGACGTTTCCGCCCGGCCGGTACGTGGCCGCTGGAGCTTCCGATGCGCCTGACGCGTTCGGAGGTCGCCACGCTCGTGGCGATGGGCCCCAGCGCCTGGCACACCGATCCGGAGGCTCTGCGCAAGCGCGTCGAGGCGCTCGCCGAGCCGGCGCCGGTGACGGCGGCGTTCGAGGTGCGCGTTTTCGACGTGGCGCCCGAAAGCTGATATCTTTAAGCGTTGACTGGCCCGACGCTCAGGCGCCGGGCGCGCAAGCGGAGGTCACTCCCACCTGATCGGCCGCGCTCCTCACGGAGCGGAAGGCCGATGGGTCCCGGTCAGGCACACTTCGACGTGTGCCCCCTCGTCGGCTTCGGCCGCCGAGGTGTCCGGTAGTGGCCCCGCAATGCGAGTCATGCGGGGCTTTTCGCATGAAGGGCCCGGGGTATGGCCGGTCAGAGACAGCGAAGTACCCCAAGGAGGTCCCATCAGCGCCGAACCGCGTATCAACGAGCGCATTCGCGTGCCCGAGGTCCGGCTCGTCGGTCCGAACGGCGAACAGGTCGGCATCGTTCCCATCGCCAAGGCCCTCGACCTTGCCCGGGAGTCCGATCTCGACCTGGTGGAGGTCGCCCCGACCGCGCGACCGCCCGTGGCCAAGCTCATGGACTACGGAAAGTTCAAGTACGAGTCCGCGATGAAGGCCCGCGATGCGCGACGTAACCAGGCGCACACCGTCATCAAGGAGATCAAACTCCGGCCGAAGATCGACCCGCATGACTACGGCACCAAGAAGGGCCATGTCGAGCGGTTCCTCAAGGCAGGTGACAAGGTCAAGGTCACGATCATGTTCCGTGGCCGCGAGCAGTCCCGCCCGGAGCTCGGGTTCCGGCTTCTGCAGCGGCTGGCGGAGGACGTCGAAGAACTCGGCTTCGTCGAGTCCAGGCCCAAGCAGGACGGCCGCAACATGATCATGGTGCTCGGGCCACACCGTAAGAAGAGCGAGGCGAAGGCCGAGCAGCGCGCCGCGACCGGCGGCCGCGCGCGTCGGCAGGTGGAGAACGAGACCCCGGCCTGACCTGGGGGCTGTTCCCGCCGCGACCCTGCTCACGTAGCGGGGTCGTCTCGCGATGAAGCACGCACATCGCGCCTTGTCCGGCGCCCGGTGTCCCTGGGGACGCCGCGCGCCTGTGCCAGGGCGCTCGGACTAGGGAGACGTCGGCGACCATGCCGAAGATGAAGACGCACAGTGGTGCCAAGAAACGATTCAAGGTCACCGGCACCGGCAAGGTCATGCGCCGCCGCGCCAACCGCAACCACCTGCTCGAGCACAAGCCGACCAAGCGCACGCGCCGGCTGGACGGGCCCGTGGTGCTCTCCAAGAACGACGAGACGAAGATCAAGAAGCTGCTCGGCAAGTAAGCCCGGCACCGAAATGATCGCCGGGCTCCCGGTGCCAGCAGGCACCGGTGGTCCCGTAAGTCCTACGACCGGCCGGTCGCCCACGAGGCGCCGGCCCCCACGAGGGAGTTCGAAACGTGGCACGCGTGAAGCGGGCGGTCAACGCCGCCAAGAAGCGCCGGGTCGTCCTGGAGCGGGCGAGTGGCTACCGCGGCCAGCGGTCCAGGCTGTACCGCAAGGCCAAGGAGCAGCAGCTCCACTCGATGACGTATGCCTTCCGTGACCGGAAGGACCGCAAGGGCCAGTTCCGCCGGCTGTGGATCCAGCGGATCAACGCGGCGGCCCGCGCCAACGGGATGACCTACAACCGATTCATCCAGGGCCTGCGTGAGGCCGGCGTCGAGGTCGACCGCCGGATGCTCGCCGAGCTCGCGGTCAACGACGCCCCCGCGTTCGCGGTGCTCGTCGAGACCGCCAAGAAGGCGCTGCCCGCGGGCACCGCCGCGGCCTGATCCGCGTCAGGACATCCGCGCAGATGGCGGGCCGGGAGCTGAGTTCCACCCGATCACCGAGGGTGAAGGCGGCTCGCCGGCTCGCCAAACGCGCGTTCCGGCGCCGTGAGCACCGATTCCTCGCGGAGGGGCCGCAGGCCGTACGCGAGGCGCTGGCGCTGAACGGCGTGCTGGCGGAGCTGTTCGCCACCGCCGAGGCCGAGAACCGCCACCAGGACCTGGTCGCCCAGGCGGAGAAGGCCGGTGTGCCGATCTTCCGGGTGGGCGGTGAGGTCATGGCCGAGCTGGCCCAGACCGTCACTCCGCAGGGCCTGCTGGCGGTCTGCGAGTTCGTCGACGTCGCGCTGGAGAAGGCGCTGTCGCCCGCGCCGCGCCTGGTGACCGTCCTGGCGCACGTCCGCGACCCGGGCAACGCGGGCACGGTCCTGCGGACCGCCGACGCCGCGGGGTCCGACTCGGTGATCTTCACCGACGCCTCGGTGGACCCCTACAACGGCAAGTGCGTCCGGGCCTCGGCCGGCAGCCTGTTCCACCTCCCGGTCGTGACGGGCCCGCGGTTCGACGCCCTCATCCCGGCGCTGAAGGACACGGGCCTGACCGTGGTCGCCGCCGATGGAGCGGGGGAGTCCTCGCTGGACACCGCCCTGGAGGCGGGCATGCTCGACGGGCCCACCGCCTGGGTGTTCGGCAACGAGGCGTGGGGACTGCCCGAGGAGATCCTGAACGCCGTCGACGAGGTGGTCCGGGTGCCCATCTACGGCGGCGCGGAGAGCCTCAACCTGGCGACCGCCGCGGCGGTCTGCCTGTACACTTCGGCGCGCGCCCAGCGGGCCTCCCAGGCGCCCTGAGGGCGGTGCAGGGGCCGCCTGGGAAACCCGGCTCGGGCATCGCGGGGGTCAGCGCAGCGCGAGGGCGAGGGCGACGCCCAGACCGAAGGTCACGATCACTCCGCGCAGGATCCCCGGCGACAGCCGGCGTGCCACGCGCGCGCCCGCGAACCCGCCGACGAGGCTGGCCACGGCCATCACCGCCACGGCGTACCACCGCACCGGGCCGAAGAGCGCGAACGCCACGAACGCCACCGTGTTGATCACCAGCGACAACACCGCGCGTACGGCGTTGACCCGTTGCAGGCGGTCGTGGACGAACACGCTGAGGATCCCCAGCAGCATGACGCCCAGGCCGGCGCCGAAGTACGCGCCGTAGATACCCCCGAACAGCAGGCCGGCGTGCAGCAGCGTCCGGTGGTGCCGCCGGGTCAGCCGCTCCGAGGCGCTCAGGCGTCTCTTCAGCCACGGCTGGATCGCCAGCAGCAGGCTCGCCATCGCGATCAGCACCGGCGTCAGTGAGTGGAAGACCCCCTCGGGGGTGATCAGCAGCAGCAGACAGCCGGCCACCGCCCCGAGCACGCTCGTCACGCTGAACGTGATCGCCCGCGCCCGCTGCCCGGAGAGCTCTTCCCGATAACCCAGCGCACCCCCGATGTACCCCGGCCACAGCGCCACCGTGTTGGTCACGTTCGCCGACACGGCCGGGTACCCCACCGCGAGAAGGGCGGGGAAGGAGATCAAGGACCCGCCTCCGGCGATGGCGTTGACGACGCCCGCCGCCACGCCGGCCGCGGCCAGCAGCCCGGTCTCCGCCAGATTCATGCGTTACCGTCCGACCGCGTAACCCTGGGCGCCCCGCGGGTTGGCCGCCGCGCGCAGGAAACCGGGCTCGCCGGAGTCGCGGGTCACCGCGCTGAGCCGGCCGAGCGTCCACGGTCCCTGGACGTCGACGTCGTGGCCGCGCCGCCGCAGCTCCGCGACGACGTCCGGGTCGAGCCGCTCCTCCACCATCAGGCCGCCCGGCCGCGCGTCGCGCGGATAGAACGAGCTGGGAAAGTGCGTCGAGTGGAACATCGGCGCGTCGATCGCCTCCTGGAGGTTCAGGCCGCCGTGCACGACGGACAGGAAGAAGTTCAGGCTCCACTGGTCCTGCTGGTCGCCGCCCGGCGTGCCGAACGCCATCCACGGCCGGCCGTCGCGCAGCGCCAGCGACGGGGACAGGGTCGTACGCGGCCGGCTGCCGGGCCGCAGCGAGGCCGGCAGGCCCGGCTCCAGCCAGAACATCTGCGCCCGCGTGCCCAGGGGGAAGCCCAGCTCCGGGATGACCGGGGAGCTCTGCAGCCACCCTCCGCTGGGCGTCGCCGACACCAGGTTGCCGTACCGGTCGGCGACGTCGAGGTGACAGGTGTCGCCCTTCACCCGCCCGTCGGCGCGCACGGTCGGCTCGCCCACACCCTCGCCGGCCGGGGCGTCCGCGCCGGGCGTGGTCCCGGTCAGTACGGGCTCGCGACCCTCCGGGGCGCCCGGCCGCAGCTCGAGGCTCGCCTCCGGGCCGACCCGGCCGCGCCGCTCGTCGTTGTAGCCGGGGAGCAGGAGCGCCTCCATCGGCACCTTGGTGTACGCGGGATCGCCGTACCAG
>NZ_JBHLZP010000587.1:0-324 GCF_042429965.1 Actinoallomurus acaciae | reverse complement strand
TGGACGTAGTCCGCCGACAGGTGGCCCGCCGCGTCCAGGTCGAAGCCCGACAGCAGGGCGAGCTGCTGGAGGAAGACCGGCCCCTGTCCCCACGGGCCGGTCTTCAGCACGCGGTAGCGGTGGTAGTCGTAACCGAGCGGCTCCTCGGCGGTGGCCTGCCAGCCGTCCAGGTCGTCGGCGGTCAGCAGGCCGCCGTGCCGGCGCCCGGAGGTGTCGCGCCAGGCCGTCTCGGCGCAGAACCGCGCGATCGCCTCGGCGACGAAGCCGCGGTACCAGGTGTCGCGCGCGGCGGCGATGCGCGTCTCCCGGGTGCCCGGCGCGGCG
>NZ_JBHLZP010000586.1:0-4785 GCF_042429965.1 Actinoallomurus acaciae | reverse complement strand
GTCACGCCGGTGGCGGCCCGTACGCCGCGTCCAGGGCGCGGCCCACGCGCCGCCGTACCGGGTCGTCGGCGAACGCGGCGGCCAGCGCGTCGCGGTTCACCGCGTGGAAATCGGCGAGCGTCCAGCCGAAGAGGTCGCGCAGCCGTTCGTACTCCTGGGTCAGCCGCACGTTCGTCACCCCGCGGGTGTCGGTGCTGATGCCGAGACGCACCCCGGCGCGGCGCAGCCGGTCGACGGGGTGCCGCTCGGGGGCGGGCACGACCGCCGTCTGCAGGTTGCTCGCCGGGCAGACCTCCAGGTGGACGCCGTCGTTCCGCAGCCGGTCGAGGAGTGCCGGGTCCTCGACGGAGCGCACTCCGTGCCCGATGCGGCGGGTGCCCGTCCGGTCGAGGGCCTCCCGCACGCTCTCCGGGCCGCCGGCCTCGCCGGCGTGGACGGTCACCCCGAGGCCGGCCTCCCGTACGAGGTCGAAGGCGGGCAGGTGCGGGTCGAGAGGATGGGCGATCTCGTCGCCGGCGATGTCCAGCGCCACGACCGGGCCGGTACGGGAGTGCCGTTCGACCAGGCGGGCGGTGGCCAGGCTCTGGGCCGCGTCGTGGTCGCGCAGGGTGCACAGGATCAGTCCGGCGTCGATCCCGGTGGCCTCACTCTGACGCGTGGTCTCCTCGGCGACGCACCGGACGACGCGGTCCGCCGACAGCCCCTCCCGCAGATGCACGAGAGGCGCGAACCGGAGCTCGGCGTAGACCACGCCGTCGGCCGCCATCTGCGCGAACACGTCCTCGACGGCGATCCGCAGCGCCCGTTCGGTCTGCAGCATCGCCCGGTAGTTCAGCGTGTACGTCAGGAACTCGGTGAGGGAGGCGCACCGGCTCGGCCCGGCGAAGAGCGCCTCGTAGCGCTCGCGTGAGACGCCGGGGTCGATGCGCCGTACGGCGTCATGGCTCAGGCAGCAGTCGAGGTGGCTGTGCAGCTCGATCTTGGGCAGCGCGGTCAGGTCCGCGGACTCCTCGGCGATCACGCGTGCCACAGTAGTCATACGTAGTACTACGCGCGATCCGTTTTCCGCCGCCGAAGCGCCGGGCCCGCCGGGGTGCTCAGGGGTCGAACACGCTGAGCCTCTGGATGATCCTGCAGTGGCGAACCCTGCCCTTGCATATGGCCGCCGGGGTGACGGTGGTGCCGCCGACGTTCACGTTCCTGATGTGCTGGATGTCGGAGCTGTTGCTGGGGCTGTTGATGATGAACGAGTTGTGGTTGGCCCGCCCGTTGCCGAAGCGCGAGCCGGGCCAGCCGCCGCCCGCCGGCAGGGCGCGAGGCCCGAGGAGCGCCGCGCCCGCGCTCCCGGCCATGAGCGGGCCGCAGAGTCCGGCGACCGCGACGGAAAGACAGACCTGAAGCGGCAGACGCGTTCCCCTGACCATGGCTAGACGCATACCCGGCGCTCCGGGGAATCATGGCGCTCCAGGTCACCTTGTCGGTGCCGATGGCGGGGACTTTACACTCCGGCCGCCCCGGGAAGAGGCGGCCCGTCCTGCTGCCGAACACGATCGCGATCGACGGCGCCGAGACCGGCGGCACGGCGAGCCGGGCCCGGTGTGAGCGCGCGGGCCGTCAGCACCCGGGCGGGGCCGGGGGGCGAAGGCGGCTCAGCTCGGGATCTCGGGCCAGGGTCACCGCCAGGTCGCGGAACGCCTGGATCTCCGGCCGGGGATCGTCCCTCCGGCTGACCAGAGCGCTCGCCTCCCACGGTGCGTCGACGACCGGGATGGCGCACGTGCCCGGCGCGCGGTAGTAGCGACCGAGAGAGTGCAGCGTGCCCGCGACGCCCCACCCCGCCGCGACGCTGGTCATCAGGTCCTGCGCGGAGGTCGCCAGGCCGACGCCCCAGCGGACGTCCATGCCGTTGCGGGCCTTCGCGAAGCTTCCGTAGTCCGACAGCAGCCGGGGCGTGGCCTCGGGGAGCCGGACGTAGGGCAGGTCGAGGACGTCGTCGAGCCGGACGCCCTCCGCGCCGGCGAACTCGCCGGCCGCCAGGGTGAGGAGGATGCGCGGCTCGAGGGTGAGGGTGTCGGTGACCACGCGTTCGTCCTCGGGAGCCGGTCGTACGAAGGCGACGTCGACCCGGTGTTCGACGACGGCCGACAGGAAGTCGGTGAAGCCGAGGCCCTCGACCGTGAGGTGGGTGCGCGGCTGCGCGTGAACGAAGGCGCGCAGGATGGCGGGGGTCAGCTCCGCGGCGCCGGGGGCCATCACCCCCACGCGGATCACGGTCTCGCGGGTGCCGCGCAGGTCCTTCACGGCGGTCGACGCCGCGTTCGCGGCGGTGACCATGGCCTGGGCATGGGGCAGGAACCGCAGGCCCGCCGGGGTCAGCGACACCGGCGAGCGGTGCAGGAGCGGCGTTCCCAGCTCGCGCTCCAGCTGGCGGACATGTCCCGTCACCGCGGGCGGGGACAGGAACAACCTGCTCGCCGCACGCGCGAACTGCCCTTCCTCGACCACTGCGAGAAAGGACTCGACATGCCGAAGCTGCATACCGCCACGCTATGTTATCGACGCAGGTCAACCCCAGGCTGGCTAGCGGCGGCCGCGGAAGGTGCGTCGCAGGTCGTCCACCCACTGGTCGGGGATCTCCCACGGGATGAAGTGCCCGCCCTGGTCGTGTGCGGTCAGGTTGACGTGGTTGTACCAGGCCGCGCGATCACCGTCGAGGAAGTGCCGGACCCGCTCGCCGGTGGTGACGCCCGGCGGATTCTCATACCCGACGAACGTGATGCCGGTCGGCGCCTCGACGACCGGCCACCGGTCGTGGGACGGGGTCCACGGGTACCGGTTGTTGTTGGCGTAGGTGCGGACGGAGGTGCCGATGGCGTTGTTCAGCCAGAAGATCATCGCGTGGGTGAGCAGGTCGTCCTTGGCGAAGACGCGTTCGATGTCGCCGCCGTTGTCGCTCCAGTTCACCCAGCGTTCGAGGATCCACGCGAGCATCCCGGCGGGCGAGTCCGACAGCCCGTACGCGAGCGTGCTCGGGGCGAGCACGTGCGCGGCGAGATGGCCGGCGAACCGCCTCTCCACCGCGACGACCTGGGCGTGGACGTCGGCGGGCAGGCCTTCGGGGATGGGCCGGCCGCCGCTGAGGTCCCAGCCGCGATCGCCGTTGAACAGGGTGAGCTTCAGCCCGGAGCCGATGTGGACGCCGTACAGCTCGCCGGCGTACTTGTGCCCGAGCTGCCCGGTGACCAGGGCGCCGACGTCACAGCCGCCGGCGGCGTACCGGTCGTGGCCGAGCACCCGCGTCATGAGGACGTGCCACAGGTCGGCGACCTTCCAGAAGTTCATGTCGGGGTGGTCCGGCAGCGGAGTGGAGAACCCGAACCCGGGGAACGAGGGGACGATCACGTCGAACGCCTCGGCGGGGTCTCCGCCGTACGCGCCGGGGTCGGCGAGCGGGTCGACGACCTTCGACCAGTGCCAGAACGTCCACGGCCAGCCGTGCGTGAGGATCAGGGGTGTCGGGTCGGGCCCGGCCCCGGGCCGCCGCATGAAGTGCACCGGCACGCCCTCCACCTCGACGCGGTAGTGCTCGTAGGCGTTGATCGCGGCCTCGGCCGCACGCCAGTCGTACTCGGTGCGCCAGTAGTCGAGCAGCTCGCGCAGGTAGGCGCGGTTGACGCCGTAGTACCAGTCGTCGTTGCCCGCGTCGACCGGCAGGCGCGTCGACTCCAGGCGCCGCCGGAGGTCGTCGAGCACGTCGTCGGGCACGTGGATCGGCGTCGGCTTCAGCGGGAACGGCCGGCCGCCATCGGGCGGCGGGGGCGTCTCGCGAGGATCGGCCGTCTCTGTCATGATTCCTCCCCGTGGTCGGATGCCGTGCCGTCCTGTCGCCCGTGGAGGTCGACCAGCCGCGCGAGGGCGGGCAGAGCCGCCGCGACGGCCGTCCGGTCCGCCGGCGCGAGCCGGCCGGCGAGCTCGGCCAGGCGGGTCATGCGCTCGGCCCGCCGCCCGTCCACGACCGCCGCGCCCGCCGCGGTGACGTGCACGAGAACCGCCCGCCCGTCTGAGGGGTCCGGCCGGCGCTCGACCAGGCCGTCGCGCTCCAGCCGGGTCACGATCTGCGTGATCGCCGACTGGGTGACCTGTTCGCTGGCGGTCAGCTCGCCGAGCCGCTTCGGGCCCCGGCCGGCGAGCGTGTGCAGCACCGACAGGGTCGTGAAGCTCAGCCGCTCCGCCGACGGCAGGCGGATCGCCATCCGCGTGAAGTTCTCCATCACGGCGGTCAGCTCGGCGACGTCCAGCTCGGGCTCGGATGTGGGCACGGCACAGGTATATCAGGAACTTATATAAGTTTCTAATCTTTATCCGGCGGCCTGGACATCGCCCCGCGTGCCCGGTCGAATGTCGATGTGAAGACTTTCTCCCGCCTGCTCGTCGCCCTGCTCACCCTGCTCCCGCTGTCCGGCGTGCCGACGCCGTCCTCCGCGGCGGAGCCGGCCACGGCGTACGTCGACGTCGCGGTCGCCACCGCGTGGGTGCGGCCGGGACTCGACCGGCCGGTCGACGCGCCGGCCGTGGCGAACCCGGCCGACATACGGAAGTGGACCGCGGACATGACGCTGGCGGTGCGCGCCGCCCTCGGCGGCCGGCTGCACACCCAGGCGCTCTACGGCACGCCCGTGCGGATTCTGGAACGGCAGGGCGACTGGGTGCACGTCGCCGTCACCGGCCAGCCGACGCCCCGCGACCCGCTCTGTTACCCGGGCTGGGTGCCCGCGCGCCAGCTCA
>NZ_JBHLZP010000585.1:0-4785 GCF_042429965.1 Actinoallomurus acaciae | reverse complement strand
GTGGTCCGCGCGGTGCCCGAGCCCGAGCCGGGCGAGCGCCTCCAGGGCCATCGGGCGGCGGCGCCGGCGCGGCACTCCCGCGTAGAGCAGCCCGGTGGCGACGTTGTCGGCGGCGCTCAGGCCGTCGGTGAGGTGGAACTGCTGGAAGACGAAGCCGAGCCGGCGCCCGCGCAGCGCCGACAGCCGCCGGTCGGGCAGGCGGGTGACGTCCCGGCCTCCGACCTCGACGGTGCCGGACGTCGGCAGGTCGAGCGTCCCGAGGATGTTGAGCAGGGTCGACTTCCCCGAACCGGAGGGGCCGACGATGGCGAGCCGCTCCCCTTCTCCGATCGACAGCGAGACGCGGTCGAGGGCGACCACGTCGCCGGGGTGGCGCTTGCTCACGTCGCGGAGCTCGACGACCGGAGTCATGACGCCGCCGTCACCACCTTCAGCCCGGCCACGATGCCCGGCCCGCTGATCTCCACGAGCTCGCGGGCGAACATGCCGGTCCTGACCGGCATGAGCCCTCCGCCGGGCGGCTGGACCGCGTACCCGCCCTCGCGCAGCGCCAGCAGCGCGCCGACCGGCACCGCCAGCACGTTCGCGTGCTTCTCGGTGGCGACCAGCACCCGCACCGAGGCGGCGTCCAGGCCCGCGACGTCCCGGCCGTGCAAGGGGGTGACCGTGACGTTCAGCTTCGGAGAGTCGTCCCCGTCTCCGCCGGGTGCGTCTCCGTGCACGGTCGTGCCGACCGAGGTGACCTTCGCGCGGATGTGCCGCTCGTCCGGCCGTACGACGGTGACGGCCGCGCCGGCCTTGAGGCCGTCCGCCTCGGTGGGGTCGACCGGCATGGTCACGACCTTCGTCGTGGAGGTGACGGTCATGATCGGTCCGGCCGCCGGGTCGCCGGGCTGCGCCTGGACGGAGCCGACCCGGACCGGGCCCGGGACCACGGCGACCTGCCCGGGGCTCAGCGTGCCGGTGGCCGGAAGCCCCGCCTTGGACTGCCACCGCCTCAGCGCGGCACGGAGCGCCGGCGTCATGAAGGAGTTCGGCACACCGGTGAGGTAGCCGAGCGCCGCCAGGTTGGCCTCGACCATGGCCACGTCGGAGCCGTGTACGTGCGCGGCGCCCAGCTTCCGGAACAGCGGCGTGTGCCCGTAGAACACCGGGACCGGCCGGTCGTTCACCCGGTAGAGGGACTCACCGCGGGTGGCGACCGTGCCCACGCCGGGCAGCCGCGTCAGCACGCCCTTGCCCGTGCCCTTCAGCGGACGCGGTCTCCCATGGCCGAGGGTGCCATCGAACGACCGGCTGTCCGACAGGTCGGTCCGGATGACCGTGGTCACCTGGACGGGCGCGGTCTCCGGCCGCGCGGAGGCACGGCGGTGCGGCGTCAGTGCCACCGCGCCGAACGTGACCGCCGAGCCGAGGGCGAGTACGCCGATCACCACGGTCGTCTTCCGTTGAAGCCGTCTCGTCACGATCGTCACGGTCGCGGCCGAATGTCAGGTACCTGTGAGGAGGCGATGAGGATGTCGTGGCGCGGGCTCGCGCGCCGGCTCCGAACCGTACGATCCAGGTCATGTGCGCGCAGATCGTCATCGCCGAGGACGACGTCAAACAGGCCGAACTCGTGCGCCGCTACCTCGAACGGGACCGGCACTCGGTCGTCGTCGTGCACGACGGGCGCGCCGCCATCGACGCGACGCGCCGCCGGAAGACCGACCTCCTGGTGCTCGACGTGATGCTCCCCAGAGTGGACGGCCTGGAGGTCTGCCGGATCCTGCGCGAGGAGAGCGACGTGGCCGTGCTGATGCTCACCGCCCGGTCCACCGAGGACGACCTGCTGCTGGGGCTCGACCTGGGTGCCGACGACTACATGACCAAGCCCTTCAGCCCACGGGAGCTGACCGCCCGGGTCCGTACCCTGCTCCGGCGGACGCGGCGTACGACGGCCGACTCACGGCTCCGGGTGGGTGACATCGTCGTCGACCCGGTCCGCCACGAGGTCAGCCGGAACGGCGAGCGGATCGAGTGCACGCCCGGTGAGTTCCACCTGCTGGAGACGATGGCCGCCGAGCCCGATCGGGTCTTCACCCGGGAACAGCTGCTCGAGCGGCTGCACGGCTTCGACCGCTTCATCACGAGCCGGACCATCGACGTGCACGTCATGAACCTCCGGAAGAAGATCGAGTCGCGGCCGCGCCGGCCGACGTGTCTCCTCACCGTCTACGGCGTCGGATACAAGCTGACGGACGGCGTGCGCGACGATGCCGCGCGCTAGCGTGCCGTGGAGCCGGAGCCTCCTCACCCGGCTGCTGGCGATCTCCGTGCTCGTCGCGGTCGGTTCGGTCACGACGACCGCCTGGCTGGCCACGCGGACCACCACCGAGGCGCTCCGGCACCAGCAGGCGCAGGCGGTGACCGACGACGCCGGCACCTACAACGAGCTGGTCGGGTACGCCGCCACGCATCGGTCGTGGGACGGGGTCGGCCCGACCGTCGCCCGGCTGGCGCGCGGCACCGGCCACCGCGTCACCCTCACCACGCAGGAACGCCGGCCGATCGCGGACTCGTCCAAGAGCGGCGGCCCGCCACCGGCCGGCACCCCGACGGTCGTCGACCCGCTGGCGGTGGACCCGGTCCTGGTGCCGGCCGCCGCCGACCGCATCGACCCCAGAGCCGTCGGCCCGTTCCGGCTGACCGCGGATGAGCGGACCACGTTGCTGCGTTCGGCCGAACGTGTCCTGCGGTGCATCCGGGGACGGACGGGCTCCGGGGCGATCGAGCAGGACCCCAACGGGCGCCCGCACGTCAGCAGCTCATCCGACGTCCTGAACACCTACTGCGGTACTCCGGAGCTGGATGAACCCGTCAAGACCGAACGGCGTGCCCTGCAGGGGCTGAACACGATGGTCGACGCCTGCCTGGCCGGCCAGAAGCTGAGCGGCGTCATCCTCAACCCCGACCTGAGCTGGGTCGTGCTTCCTCGTAAGCGCCCGAAGCCCTCGTTGGCCGCCCAGGTCGACGCGCAGATCCGCGGCTGCCTCGCGCAGTCCCGCCGCGAGCAGCTCACCCCGTACGTCTCCCCGTCCGCGCTGCTGTTCATCGGCGGGAGCCAGGGTTCCACGCCCAGTTTCGTGCTGTCCTCGGGCGGCAGGTCACGCGTCATCGGTGTCGTGGCCCTGGTCCTCCTGCTCACGGTGGCGATCACCGTTCTGGCCGGTGTACGGCTCGTCCGGCCGCTGCGAGCCCTGACCGAGGCCGCGCAACGCATCACCGGTGGAGACCTGGCCACCAAGGTGAAGGTCGGCGGCCGGGACGAGATCGGCCGCCTGGCGTCGGCGTTCAACGACATGGCCGAGGCACGGGCCCGCATGGAGGCGTTGCGCAAGACGATGGTCAGCGACATCGCCCATGAGCTGCGGACCCCGCTGAGCAACGTCCGCGGGTGGCTGGAGGCCACCGAGGACGGCCTCACCCGTCCCGACGAGCAGCTCATCTCCTCGCTGCTGGAGGAGGCGCTGCTCCTGCAGCGCATCATCGACGACCTCCAGGACCTGGCGATGGCCGACGCCGGGCGGCTACGGCTCTGTCCGGAGGACGTACGGCTCCACGACGTGCTCGCCCAGGTGGCGGCGGCGCACCGGGCCCGGTCGGACGAGGCGGGCGTCACGCTGACCGTACGGGCCGACGACGACGTCGACGTGCACGCCGACCCGGTACGCCTGCGTCAGGCGGTCGGCAACCTGGTGTCCAACGCCCTGCGCCACACGCCTCCCGGCGGCACGATCACCGTCCACGGCCGCCGGGACGGGCAGTGGATCTCGATCGACGTCACCGACACCGGGACCGGGATCGATCCGTCGGACCTGCCCCACGTCTTCGACCGCTTCTGGCGCGCGGAGAAGTCCCGCACCCGCCAGGCCGGCGGCAGCGGCCTGGGCCTGCCCATCGTCCGCAAGCTCGCCGAGGCCCACGGCGGCACCGTGACCGCCGCCTCCGAACCCGGGCGGGGCTCCGCCTTCACCGTGAGGCTGCCCGCCTGAGTCTGTCGGCGGTGGCCGGTGAGGTCACTCGCTTCACCGGATACGGGTGCGTCAGGCCTTGGATCCTCCGCTGACCGGATATCCCGGACGGCCGGTCCAGGGAAAGGCCGCGGACTGACCGTCATTCGACGCGTCGGGCTCCGGCATCGGCACGCCGGGCCCGGTGGCCAGGTCGTCGAATTCACCGTCCTTCACCCCGAGAACGAACGCCTCCCATTCGTTCGGGGTGTAATACAGCGCGTCGCCGTCGGGGTTATCCGCATCCCGCAGGACCACCATGTGGTCGTCGTGTTTATGCTTGACGGGCACGTCAGCACCGTCGACGAAAAGCACTTCCGCCGACTCGATTATCCCACTCACGGGATCCCCTTTCCTCTCTCGACTAAGGCATAATGCATTTAATAAAAGACGTCTTACCGTAAAGGTGTGAGCCAGTGACGCAGGTACCGGCCGAGTCCGAGCGAGTGGTCGCGGTCCGCGACAGCAAGGACCCCGATGGCCCGAAACTGTTCTTCCGGCCGAGCGCGTGGATCGACCTGCTCGATCGGATCAAGGCCGGAGAGCTGGAACTGCCGGCGGAGTTCCGGGAGAAACTGGACGAACGCCTCTCCCGTCCCGCCGACGAAACGTGACGGCCGCGGGTGGTGGCCGCCCGAAGCGGCGCCGAGACGGTCACCACCCCTGCTCGTCCTCATCGAGTACGGTCTGCACGACCTGCGCCGGCCGGCCGCGGCGGACCAGCTCGCCGTAC
>NZ_JBHLZP010000584.1:0-4807 GCF_042429965.1 Actinoallomurus acaciae | reverse complement strand
CGCGCCTGCTCGCCGCGCACCTGCTCGGTCATGCGGCGGGCCGCGACCTGGATCAGCCACCCCCGCGGGTTGGCGGGCACGCCGTCGGCGGGCCACTGCGTCGCCGCGGCGAGCAGCGCCTCCTGCACCGCGTCCTCGGCGGCCTCGAAGTCGCCGAAGCGCCGGGAGAGCACGCCGATGACCTGCGGCGCCAGCGTCCGCAGCAGGTCATCGGCACCCGTCTCCAGCGGTCACAGCTCCTCGGTCGGGGCCGCCATCACCGGGCGGACCTCGATCGGCATGTTCAGCGGACGGCCGCCCGGGCCGGGTGCGGCCGACACGGCGGCGGCGAGCTCGATGACACGCTCCGGCGTCTCGCAGTCGACGATCCACCACCCGGCGAGGAACTCCTTGGTCTCGGGGAACGGCCCGTCGCTGACCACCGGCCGGCCGCCGTCACCGGCGCGTACGATCTTGGCCTGGTCGGGCATGGCCAGGCCCTGCCCGTCGACGAACTCACCGGACTCGACGAGTCCCTCATTGGTGCGCCGCATGAAGTCGAGGTGCGCCGCGACCTCCTCCGCCGACCAGCGATCGATGCTCGGAAAGTCGGCCTGCGCCGCGCTGAACTGCATCAACATCATGTACTTCACGGTCGTTGTCCTTCCCGCTGCCGCGCCGCCTCCCGGCGCCCTCACCCACAGGTAGAAGCCGGCCGCGGTTTCTCGACATCCTGGCAGGAGATCTTTCGAGGATCGCTTGTCGCCCACGCCTGGGAGTGACTTCACCTGCCGTTCACGCCTCGCATCTACGGTGTGCGGAAGTGCCGTCACAGGGAGGTAAGCCCTGATGGGTCACTGGTCTCTCCTGGTCCTGGTCGTGGTGATCGCGGCCCTGGCCTTCGACTTCACCAACGGCTTCCACGACACCGCGAACGCGATGGCGACCTCGGTCGCGACCGGCGCGCTGCCTCCCCGGATCGCCGTGGCGATCTCCGGAGCGCTCAACCTGGTCGGCGCGTTCCTCTCTACCGAGGTGGCCAAGACGATCTCGGGTGGCATCGTCAACGACACGCTCGTCACCCCCTGGATGATCTTCGCCGGGCTGGTGGGCGCGATCGTGTGGAACCTGCTGACCTGGCTGTTCGGCCTGCCGTCGAGCTCGTCCCACGCGCTGTTCGGCGGGCTGATCGGAGCGGTCTGGGTGGGCGCCGGCGTCAAGGGCGTCCACTTCACCGAGGTCACCGAGAAGATCCTCATCCCCGCCGTCGCCTCCCCGATCGTCGCCGGCGTCGTGGCGATGGTCGCGACCTACCTGGCGTACGTGATCACGCGCCGCGGGCGCGAGCGGGAGGTCACGCGCGGGTTCCGGTTCGGGCAGGTGGCCTCCGCGTCGCTGGTCTCGCTGGCGCACGGCACCAACGACGCGCAGAAGACGATGGGCGTCATCACCCTCACGCTGATCTCGGCCGGCATCCTCTCGCACGGCTCCGGCCCGCCGTGGTGGGTGGTCCTGATGGCGGGGCTGGCCATCGCGCTCGGCACGTACGCGGGCGGCTGGCGGATCATCCGGACGATGGGCAAGGGACTGACCGACATCCAGTCGCCGCAGGGGTTCGCGGCCGAGACCGCCTCGACCACGGTGATCCTCGCCTCCTCCCACCTGGGCTTCGCGCTGTCCACCACGCAGGTGTGCTCCGGCGGCATCCTCGGCGCCGGCATCGGCCGGCGGCTCGCCGAGGTGCGCTGGGGCGTGGCCGGGCGGATGGCGCTGGCGTGGATCTTCACGCTCCCCGCCGCCGCCGTGGTCGGCGGCGTCTCGGCGGCCGTGGCCAAGCAGGGTACGGCCGGGATCGTCGTGATCTGCCTGGTCGCCGTGGCCGTCGCCGTCGCGATCTACACGCTCTCGCGGCGCAACCCGGTCACCGCCGGCAACGTCAACGACCAGCCGACCGCGCCCGTCGTGGCGCCGACCGCGGCGTAAGGAGGACCGGATGGACGTCAAGTGGAGTGCGCTCGGCGAGGTCGCGCTGGTCAGCCTCGGCGTGGGCGTCGCGATCGTCGTGATCTTCGCGGTCGGTGTCCTCGCCGCCTCGGTCAGGCCGCAGCCCGCCGAGACGGACGCACCGGCGGGCGCCGGCGCCCTCGGCACCGTCGCCGCCGGTCTGTGCTTCCTCGCCTGCGCCGCCATCGCGGCGTACGGGATCTACCTCATCGTGCCCCAGTTCCACTAGCTTGACTCTGTCGGGGATCTTGGTCGGTGCTGTCGGTCGTGTCAGCTGACGGCTCGCCAGGAGCGCAGGCGTGGGATGCTCTGCTGGTCGAGGTGGTCCTGGAAGGCTGTCGGTGGTCGTGGGGGTGCGTTTTCGCCAGGGGGCTGCTGGCTGAGGCGTTCGATGTTGACGGCGATGGCGGTGAGTACGTGCTGCAGGTGGGCCTTGGCCTGCCCGCGGTATCGGCAGTGGCGCATGCCGAGGTCACCCGCTGGAGCGGGTTCCTCGCACACGTGACCGAGACCTGCTCCGACGGCCAACCCAACGTGATCACGGACGTGGCCACCATGCCGGCCACCAGCGCCGACACCGAGGTCCTGCCCGACATCCACACCCGGCCAGAACGCCGCAGGCTACGCCCCGACCAGCATCTGGTCGACGGCGGCTACACCTCCCCGGCCCACCTGGAGCAGGCCGAACGCGAACACCGGATCACCGTCGTCGGACCGCTGCCGGGTAACCCCACTCACCAGCACCGCCGGGGCGATGGCTTCGCCCGCGACGACTTCCGCATCGACTTCGACCGCCAGGAGGTCACCTGCCCCATGCGCGACCGTCTTGAGGGCCTGTGGGGGGACGAGGACTTCGCCGGCGGGTACCCGCGCGACGGGCGTCCCGGGCTTTCGCCCGCCCAGCTGGCCACGGTGAGCGTGCTGCAGTTTCCTGTTCGGGCTGTCCGACCGCGATGCCGCCGAGGCCGTGCGCTGCCGCATCGACTTCAAGTACGCGCTCGGCCTCGAGCTCGACGACCCCGGCTTCCACCACAGCGTTCTGACCGATTTCTGTGACCGTCTGCTGCGGGACGGCCGGGCGGACCGTCTCCTCGACCTTGCCTTGGCCCGTCTGAAGGAGGCCGGGCTGGTCCGCGAGCGCACCGCCCAGCGCACCGCCCGACAGAGTCAAGCTAGTCGAGATGCGGCCCGAGCAGTGACAGGTCGGCCGGGGACAGGCGGTCCTGTGCGGTGGCGGCCTGGTGCCAGTACGGGTAGAGCAGCGGCAGTGCGCTGACCTCGTCGAGCCGGGCGCGTTCGTCCTCGCCGAGCGTCAGTTCCACGGCGGCGAGGTTGTCGGCGAGCTGCTCGCCGGTACGCGCGCCGATGATCAGTGACGTGATGGCGGGGCGGTCGAGCAGGTACGCCAGCGTGACCTGGGCGGCGGAGACGCCGTGTCCCCCGGCGATGTCGACGAGCACGTCGACCGTGTCGTACAGCTTCTCCTCGTCGCGGACCGGTGGCTCGTTCCACTCGGTGAGCTGCCGGGATCCCTCCGGCGCCGTACGGCCGCGCCGGTACTTGCCCGACATCAGGCCACCGGCGAGCGGGCTCCACACGAGCACGCCCAGCCCCTGGTCGATCGCGGCCGGGATCAGCTCGTACTCCGCCTCGCGCGCCTGCGGCGAGTAGAAGATCTGCTGGCTGACGAACCGCTCGTAGCCCAGGCGGTCCGCGGTGCCGAGCGCCTTCATCAGCTGCCAGCCGGTGTAGTTGGACGCGCCGACGTACCGCACCTTGCCGGAGCGGACCAGCGAGTCCAGCGCCTCCAGGGTCTCCTCGAGCGGAGTGACGCCGTCCCACTCGTGCACCTGGTACAGGTCGATGTGGTCCGTGCCGAGCCGCCGCAGGCTCGCCTCGCAGCCGGACACGATGTGGTGACGGGACAGGCCCGCGTCGTTGGGGCCGGGGCCCATCGACATCCGGACCTTGGTGGCGAGCAGCACGTCGTCCCGGCGCCCCTTGACCGCCGCACCGACGATCTCCTCCGAGCGGCCGGTCGAGTACACGTCGGCCGTGTCGATCATGTTGACACCGGCCTCAAGGCACATGTCGACCTGCCGCCGCGCCTCGTCGACGTCCGTGTTACCCACGTTGGCGAAGTTCCCCTGGCCGCCGAAGGTCATGGTGCCCATGGTCAGCACCGACACTTTCAGGCCTGAACGTCCCAACTGTCGATATTCCATGTTCTTGATCCTAGACACGGCCTCCCGGCCCTTCGTGAGGCCGTGGGCCCTCTGGCATCGTGGGGGCGTAGCCGAGCGTGAGGAGTTCTCATGATCTTCATTACCGCCAAGTTCCGAGTTCGGCCCGAGGACGCCGAGCGGTGGCCGGAGATCGCTCGTGAGTTCACCGAGGCGACCCGCGCCGAGCCCGGCTGCCTCTGGTTCGACTGGTCGCGCAGCCTCGACGACCCGAACGAGTACGTCCTCGTCGAGGCGTTCCGCGACGGCGAGGCCGGCGCGGCACACGTTCAGTCCGACCACTTCAAGACGGCGCAGCGGACGCTGCCGCCGCACCTGGCCGAGACCCCGCGCATCGTGAACACCACCGTGCCGCAGGACGACTGGTCCGAGCTGGGGGAGATGGCCGTCTAGCTAGAGGGTGAGCACGATCTTCCCTCGGGCGTGGCCGGTCTCGCTCAGCTCGTGGGCGGCGGCCGCGTTCTCAAGGGGGAACGCGGCCGCGACCGGCACGGTGAAGCGGCCCTGCCCGGCGAGCGCCGCGGCCACGGCCAGTCCCTCGACCGCCTGCGGGTCCGCGCCGGGGCCCGCCGAGTGCGACA
>NZ_JBHLZP010000583.1:0-4809 GCF_042429965.1 Actinoallomurus acaciae | reverse complement strand
CCGCGCCCGACGGCGGAATGCTGGCGGTGGCCGCGCACGACGGGCGCCTGCTGCTGGTCGACGTCGCCTCCGGCGAGGTGCGCGAGCTCGCGGCCGGCGAGCACGGTGCGGCCGAGGATCTGACGTTCTCGCCCGACTCGGCCTGGCTCGCCTGGACGCACGCGGGCGCCGAACGGCTGTCGCGGATCCGGCTCGCCCGGGTCGCGGACGGCACGATCGCCGAGGTGACGGACGGCCGGTTCGCCGACAGCGAGCCGGTCTTCACCACCGACGGGGCGCACCTGGTGTTCCTCTCGTGGCGCGGGTTCGACCCCGTCTTCGACCCGCACTTCTTCGACCTGTCGTTCCCGTTCGGCTGCCGGCCCTACCTGGTGCCGCTGGACGCGTCCGCGCCGTCGCCGTTCGAGCCCACGCCGGAGGGCCGGCCGCCCGCCGCGGGCGCCGACGACGACAAGGAGGAGAAGACGCCGCCCACGGTGTCGCTCGACGGCATCGCGGAGCGGGTCGTGCCGGTCCCGGTGCCCGACGCGCGCTACTCCGACCTGAAGGCGGTCAAGAGCGGTCTGGTGTGGCTGCGCCGGCCGCTCACCGGAATGCTCGGCGAGGGCGGCGGCCTGGAGGACGACGGCCGCCCCAAGAACACGCTCGAACGCTACGACCTGGCCAAACGGAACTGCGAAGAGATCATGACCGGGGTCGACCGGCTGAGCGTCAGCGGTGACGGCAAGCGCATGGTGGTCGTCGTCGACGGCGACCTGCGGGTGCTGGGGACCGACGGGTCCGACGACGGGGAGGGCGACGACGCCAAGGTCGACATGTCCCGGCTGCGCGTCACCGCCGAGCCGGCGGTGGAGTGGCGTCACGCGTACGACGAGGCGAGCCGGGTCATGCGCGACTACTACTGGTCGCGTGACATGAACGGCGTCGACTGGGACGCCGTGTCGGCACGCTACCGTCCGCTGCTGGACCGGATCGCGAGCCCGGACGACTTCGCCGATCTGCTGCGGGACGTCCTGGGCGAACTCGGCTCCTCACACGCGTACGTGCACGGCCGTCACCGCGCGACCGGTCCGTGGATGGGGCTGCTCGGGGCCGACCTCGAACGCGACGACGACCGGGTCTGGCGCGTGACCCGGATACTGCCCGCCGAGACCTCCGACCCGTACGCCCGGTCTCCGCTCGCGGTGCCCGGCGTCCAGGTGCGGCCCGGCGACGCAGTGGTGGCCGTGGGCGGCCGGCCGGTGGACGACGTCACCGGGCCGGGCCCGCTGCTCGCGGGTACCCACGACACGCTCACCGAGCTGACGATCGCCCCCGGCGCCGGGGGACCGGTACGGCGGATCGTCGTCCGTCCCCTGTTCATCGACCGGCGGCTGCGCTATCAGGCCTGGGTCGCCGAGCGGCGGGCGCACGTACGCGAGCTCGGCGACGGCCGGCTCGGCTACCTGCACATCCCGGACATGGACGGCATGGGCTGGGCGCAGTTCCACCGTGACCTGCGCAGCGAGATCGCCCAGGAGGGGCTCGTCGTCGACGTCCGGGGCAACCGGGGCGGGATGGTCTCCGAACTCGTCGTGGAGAAACTCGCCCGCCGCGTCGTCGGCTGGGAGGTGGGCCGCCACCGCAGTCCGGTGAGCTACCCGAGGGACGCGCCGCGCGGCCCGGTCGTCGTCCTCGCCGACGAGCACACCTGCTCCGACGGCGACATCCTCACCGCGGCGGTCCGTTCTCTCGGACTGGGCACGATCGTCGGCACGCGGACGTGGGGCGGTGTCACCGGCATCGACGGCGCCCACCGGCTGGTGGACGGCACGGGCGTCACGGTGCCGCGCTACCCGATCTGGTTCAACGGGTACGGCTGGGACCTGGAGAACCAGGGCGTCGCGCCGGACGTCGAGGTGGTGATGGGACCGGACGACTGGGCGGCGGGCCGCGACCCGCAGCTGGAGACCGCCGTACGGATCGCCTTGGAACGCCTCGCCGAGCACCCGGCCGCGATGCCACCGCCTCGTCCCTGACGGCAGAGGGGTCCTCGTGGTATCTGATACTCGCGGCGCCATCGTCGGGCGAACGACGACAGACGGGACTCGGTGAGTGTTGCAGGCAGGGAGGCGGAGCGGCTGGGCCTGTCCGGCTCCCTGAGACGATGTTTTCGCGGCGCGCCTCGCATGACCGCCGCCGAGGTCGAGACCGTTCTCTTCAAGAGCCCCGCGGCGGAGGCACGGCGGATCGTGGAGACCGCGTGATGTACGTCGCATATCACGCCGGTGCCGTCGACGAGGCGGCGCTGAGGCGGATGTACGCGAAGGCGGCCGACGCGGCATCGGCCGCCTGGCACGAGCAGGGCGACTCATGGTCGGCCGAATCCGCCTATTGGAAGGTGACGGACGACCCCCTTCTGAGGGGCGAACGCACCCCGTTCAAGATCGACCCCACGACGGAGACCGGCGGGAGGTCCTCAGCCACTGGGTTCATCCTCATCGGATGCCGCCCGACGGGGTCGCCGCGCTCGATCCGGCCGGACGCGTACTGTGGCGGCTGTGTCCGTGCGGCGTCGTCGCCGGGCGGGGGACGGCGCCCTTGATCATCGCGTACGGCACGGGTCCCGAGCTGCTCAGGCTCGTCGAGTACGACGCCTGTGGCGTCCCCCGGCGCACCTGGCCCGTCCCGTTCGGGGCGGCCTTCACGCGGGAGAAGGGCACCGTCGCCTCGAACCGGGAGCCGAGTAGGCCCACAGGCCGGTTCGGGTGCGGCTCTTGGCGAGCAGGCCCTTCGAGGCGGTGGCCCACATCGCCGGGGCCCGTGCGCAGTCGATCAGCGTGGAGCAGGCCCCGCCGGGATCAATGCGTGAAGTAGTACTTCGCCTCACCGGACATACACGCGATCACGGTGACGGCAAGGCCGATCGCGACCACGTGGCCGAGATTACCGTTTCCGCTCACCAGCGTGATGACGCCACTGACGCCGGAAAGGCTTTCGGCGACGATCACCGCGATCCGTATCCACCGTCGGCGGCCGCCCATTCGGACGGCCAGGTACGCGATGGCGCATGCGTACACCAGCATCCAGACGAGCAGCAGAGTGAGGGCCCGGTTCTCGGCCGGCGTGAGCTCTTCGCGCACATCGTCGGACAACGCCCACAGGGCCAGCAGCGCGAACGTGACCAAGGCGACCTTGATCCAGAGAATGACGCGGGCGGCCACCACGGCTCCCGGCATCGCCATGTCCCTGACCTCGTCGAGGTGGGACCGGTGTACTCGACCGGGCGCCCGTGAACCTTCGATCCATCGCGGGTCATGCACGGGGTCTTCCTCTCTGGACAAGATCCTTCGGGTCTCAGGGCGAGGAGCCGGGCATCCGGATCGCCGTGCCCTTGACGACTTCGATGGGCGATGCGGGTCGACGGTTCCCCCGGTTACACCCGCGTGGACCTCGGCGGGTAGCGCCGCGGCGGCCGGGCTCTGGTGAAAAGTGATATCACTATGCTAGATTCCTGCCTGAAGACTTCAGGGAGGATGAGGGTCATGAGTGTGGAGATGCCGAGGCCGCAGGTTGCCGAGCGGAACGTACGTGGGCTGTCCGGATGGCCGGTGGTGGGCGCGATCATCGTCGCCCTGGTCGTCGGGTTCGTGCTCATCGTCACGGGTGCGAACACGGGCGGGGATGTGCTCGCCGGTGTCGGGGTCGCGATCATCGTCATCGCCGCGCTGGCCCTGCCCGGGCTGACCGCCGTCGCGCCGGGGCAGGCGCGCGTGGTGCAACTGCTCGGGCGGTACGCCGGCACGATCCGTACCGACGGGCTGCGGTGGGTGAACCCGCTGACCACCCGGCGGCGGATCTCCACCCGGATCCGTAACCACGAGACCGACGTCGCCAAGGTCAACGACGCCGAGGGCAACCCGATCGAGATGGCCGCGGTCGTCGTGTGGCAGGTGGAGGACACCGCCAAGGCGATCTTCGAGGTGGACGACTTCGTGGAGTTCGTCGCCATCCAGACCGAGACCGCCGTACGGCACATCGCCGGCAGCTACCCCTACGACGCCCACGGCGACGAGCGGCTCTCCCTGCGGGAGAACGCCGACGAGATCACCGGAAAGCTGTCGCGTGAGATCTCCGAGCGTGTCGCGTCGGCGGGCGTCCAGGTCATCGAGTCCCGCATCACCCGCCTGTCGTACGCGCCGGAGATCGCGCAGGCGATGTTGCGCCGCCAGCAGGCGGGGGCGGTCATCGCCGCTCGCCAGCGGATCGTCGACGGTGCCGTCGGCATGGTCGAGTCGGCCCTCACCCGGCTCGCCGACAGTGACGTGGTCGACCTGGACGAGGAGCGGAGGGCCACCATGGTCAGTAACCTGCTCGTCGTGCTCTGCGGCGACCGCGACGCCCAGCCCGTCGTCAACACCGGATCGCTCTACCAGTGACGGACCGCGAGCCGCGTCCCGACGCCGACGGCGATGACGCGCGGCCGGCGGGGCGAGGCGAGCGCAAGAAGGTGCTGCTCCGCCTCGACCCCGCCGTCCACGACGCGCTCGCGCGCTGGGCGTCGGACGAGCTGCGCAGCACCAACGCCCAGATCGAGTTCCTGCTCCGGCGCGCCCTCGGCGACGCGGGCCGGATGCCCCGCAACGCCGGCCGGATGCGCCGGCCCGGCCGACCGTCGAAAGAGGAGTCCGGTCCATGAGTCTTCCCGAATCACTGCCGGCGCGGATGTATCTGCTGGCCTTCGACACCGACAAGAACCGGCTCACCTCGCGTTCCCAGCTCGGGCTGGTGCTGCGGGCCGCCGACCTCGCCGAGCTCTACCTGACCGAG
>NZ_JBHLZP010000582.1:337-5155 GCF_042429965.1 Actinoallomurus acaciae | reverse complement strand
GGAAGGACCGACGGTCGCCGCGCGGCGTACCGTCCTCGCGTGGACTCCGCTCGGTCATGAGATGCGCCTCGGCTGGGCGATCGCGGCGATCGGCGCGAGGAGCTCCAGGAGCTGACCCGCCGTCCCGTTCAGGCGCTCGCGCTCCCCGGCCGACAGGTGGTCGACCGAGGACCTGCCCTTGAGCTGTGCGTCGAGCCGGTCGAGCCAGGTGTCGACCTGGGACAGGGCCGGGTAGCGGTCGCGCAGGACCGGCCGGAGGACGCCGAGCACCTCACGGGTGCCCTCGACATTGGCGGCCGCCGTCTTGAGCGTGGTGCCGCTCCCCTGGTCGGCCGCGCCGGTGAGCTGGAACTGCAGGGTGTTCTCCAGGATCTCGTGCGCCCTGAGTGGCAGGTCCGCGGGGTCCATGCGCTGGTGCGGGAAGTCGGACTTCAGGGCGCGGGTGTCGTGGGCGAGCCGGTCGGCCGGCTTGCGCAGCGACCCGGCGGACTCCCCGTGCCACAGGCCGTACTCCAGCCGGTGGAAGCCGGTGAAGTCCGGGTCGTGCACGCCCTTCGGCAGGCCGGCGGGGCTCCCGTTGATCGCGCCGTCGAAGTCGCCGAACGTCCCGTACGCCGCGCCGAGGCGTTCGTACGCGAGGTGGGCCGGCGTCCAGGCGGAACGGGCGGCGTCGAGGTCGCCGTCGTCCACCGCCGCGCGCAGCCGGTCGGTCGCGGTGATGAGGCGGTCGAGCCCGGCGTCGACGTACTTGGAGTAGGCGCGCGCCGGGGCGTACAGGTCGTTGTTGGTCACGGGCAGGACCGCGGTGCTGCTCCCCCGGCCGCCGGCGATGCGTATCGAGGGCCCGGTGACCGGGTCGCCGCCGGCGTCGTCCTCGCAGCGGAAGGCGTACGTGCCGCCGCCGAGGGACAGGTGCAACTGCCGCGTCACGCCGGGGCCCAGCCCCTCGGCCTCGGCGTAGACCGCGCCGGAGGCCGGGTCGATGAGCATCAGGCCCGCGGCGGTGGCGCCGTCGTTACGCACCGTGAGCACCTGGCCACCCGCGTGCGGGTGCGCCCAGCCGGTGCCGCATCCGGTGGTCGACGCCTCGATGGCGGCCGGACGCGGTGCGCCGAGGGTCGGTCGAGCATCGCCGGCGCTGGCCAGCAGCAACGCCGCGCTCACGACCAGAAACGGCGTGCGCATGGGGCTCCCATGATCGGTCTCGAAGGACGGAAACACTCTAGAGCGTGAGAAGTGCCGCACGTCGACGCCTTCGGGCATTTCTGGGGCGTGTGTTCACCCTGTGTTCATCGATCATCCCTGCTCATTCGCGTGACGGGAGTTGGTTAGGTTAGTCTTACCTAATAAGCCTGTGGAGGGGGTTCGTTGCGAGACAACCGATGCACGCACTGCGCCGGGTGCCACACCGGCCGGCGTTCGTGCCTGGCCAGCGCGACCGTGGGCTCGCGCGCCTGGTTGCTCATCGAACACCCCGGCCCGTGGGGCGCGGACGTCGACACCATGACACTCCCCGCGCCGCTCGCCGAGGCCATCGCCCGCGCCCGGCGCCACGGCGTGCGCCCCCAGCTCATCCGGACACCCCGCCGGCGGCGCGCCACACCGCCGCTCCAGGTGTACGCCGGGTTCTCCGGTCCCGGCGGCGACGTCTGGCTGGAGGGGCGCGAGCTGGAGGACCACGAGGAGCTGGCCGGGCTCGACCTGGCCGCCGTCGGCGCCGGCCTCGCCCCCGGATTCGGCGTGCCCGTCACCGGGCCCGTGTTCCTCGTGTGCACGCATGGGAAGCACAACGCGTGCTGCGCCCGCGTCGGCGCGCCCCTGGCCCGGTTCCTGCACGAGCGCTTCGGCGAGGTGTGGGAGACGACACATGTGGGCGGCGACCGGTACGCCGCGAACCTCGTCTGCCTGCCGCACGGCCTGTACTACGGCGACCTGGACGAGCGGCGCGCACTGACCGCGGCGGAGGAGTACCGGCGCGGGCGGGTGGTCCTCGAAGGCTTCCGCGGGCGGGGCGGTCAACCCGAGCCTTCGCAGGCGGCGGAGCATTTCGTCCGCGCGCGTACGGGGGTCCTGGGGGTCGAGGACGTCACCGTGGAGTCCATGGCCGGCGGCGTCGCCGTGGTGCGAGCGGGCACCGCACGCTATAGGCTCCGAGTGGAGCAGCGGCCGGTGGGCGCCTGCGGTCCCGGATGCGGCGAAGACGTCCGAACCTATATTGAACGGGACCTGACTCTTCTCAACGAGACGGCCCTCGTGTAACCTCTCCGAGGCCCTGTACGCCGTTCCCAAGGGGACACGGCGCTCTCCGGGGAACATCACGGCGCTTCACGACGTTGCAATTTTTGGCACGTACTCACCGTTTGGCGCCCGTGACCGAAATTTATGCTCACCCGCAAGCTACGAGGTGGTAGTTCTATGGCTCAGGTACGTCGGCAGGCAAACCTCCCCCGCCCTAGCTGGGGCTGGCAGGACGCTGCCGAGTGCCGGGGGGAGGACCTGATCCTGTTCTTCGGCCCGGACGGTGAACGTCAGCCGGAGCGGGAGATCCGCGAGCGCAAGGCCAAGGCGGTCTGCATGCGCTGCCCCGTGCGAGGAGAATGCCTTGACTATGCCGTGTCCCGGCCTGAGAAGTACGGCACGTGGGGCGGCCTGAACGAGGACGAGCGCGCGTCGGAGCGCCGCCGCCGCATGCGCCGCGCCAACGCCGCCTGAGCGAGAGCGCAGCCTGCGGCCCCGCCCCCGCGGGGCCGTTTCCATAGAGCCGGTACCGCCGAGAGTGCGGATCCGGCTCTTGTCCTCTCTGCGGGCGCCTTCCCCCGGCCGAACATGAGGGCCTGTCCCGATCTCCGGTGCCACGGATGCCTCCGTGGCACCGGAGTTCTCCCCTGGAAAGCCGCCGGGATCGGGGTCCGCCCCTGCCCGCCTCGTCAGGTGTGCGGGGCGTGGAGGAGGGTCAGGACATCCTCGTCGGTCAGCTGGTCGAAGTGCTGGTACCACTGCCCGACCGCGCGGAAGGACGACGGGGCGGCCAGGACCACCAGGTCGTCCGCTGCGGAGGAGAGCTCCCACACCGTCTGGGCCGCGCCCACCGGTACCGCCAGCACCAGGCGCCTCGCGCCTTCCGCGCGTACGGCGGCCAGGGCCGCTCGGGCGGTTCCGCCCGTCGCCAGGCCGTCGTCCACCACGACCACGTCGCGGCCCCTGAGCGGAGGCAGCGCGCGGCCGCCGCGGTAGGCGGTGATCCGGCGGGCGAGTTCGACGCGCTCGCGGCCGGTCGTGGGATCCAGGTCGCGTTCGGTCAGGCCCAGGCGGCGGAGCAGGTCGGCGTCGAACACCGGCTCACCGCCCTCCGCGATCGCCCCCACGCCCAGCTCCGGCTGGCCCGGACAGCCGATCTTGCGGGTGACCAGGACGTCGAAGGGAACGCCGAGCCGTTCGGCGACCTCGTGCGCCACCGGGACACCGCCGCGGGGCAGGGCCAGTACGACCGGGTCCGCGAGGCCCAGTGCCGCCACGCGCTCGGCGAGCACCCGTCCGGCCTCGGCCCGGTCGGTGAACGGCAACCGTACGCCGTGTCCGTTCGAACCCACGGTGAACCACCTCGAATAGCCGGTTGTCCGTGGCTCTACCCACCATCGGCGGCCCTCAACGGGCACCGCCCGGGAGCCGTCCAGGGGCGCTCGATACAACGGGATTCCGGTCCCTGGACGGACTCTCGATCAGGCGACGAAAGACCTGCGGGGCGATTTCCCTGCGCCGGTATCACCCGGATCAGGTAGTGGAGGTCGCCGGTACCGGGCTATGCCGGTCCGGCCTCTCAGCCCTTCCTCCGAATCTCGTTGGAGCTCCTTTCACTCCTTCTCGATTCGTCGGTCCGGCTCCCTCGCTCGTCCCGCAGGCCTGTCTTCAGCCTCGCACGGGCCCGACGGCCATCCAGGGGCGAAGGTCCCAGCGGCCCCGGACCTTGGTCTCCCGTCCCGTCCCCTGGGCCCCGGAGGTCCCGACGCGACCCGCGAGCCCCGCGTTCCGACTACCGTCGCGCGTGAACGGGGCGGACCTGCGACCTTCGCCCGCTCACCGGGGACCAATGGACGTACCCCCGCAGGCCGCATGAGCCGAGAGTGGAGGCTGGGTCACCAGGTCGAGGAGGCGGCGATGAAGCAGAATCTCCGGCTGGGCCACGTCGCGGGCATCCCGGTGGGGGTCAACTGGTCGGTCGTGGTGATCCTCGTGCTGATCGCCGACATCGTCGCCGTGAACGTCCTGCCGCGCGCGGACGCGGGCCGGCCCGCGAGCGTGTACTGGGCCATCGCGATCCCCACGGCGCTGCTCTTCCTCGCCTCCCTGCTGGCCCACGAGGGCGCCCACGCCGCCGTCGCGCGCAGGCGGGGGCTCGGGGTGCGTTCGATCACCCTGTGGATGCTCGGCGGGGTCGCCCAGCTCGAGGGTGAGCCGAAGACCGCCCGTACGGACCTCGCCGTCGCCGCCGCGGGGCCGCTGACGAGCCTCGCCATCGGCGGGGTGCTGTTCGCCGCCGCGGAGGGCGCCTCCTCGGCCGGTGCGCCGGGGGTGATCGTCGCGGCGCTCGCCTGGACCGGGGCGACCAACGGGTTCCTGGCCGTGTTCAACCTGCTGCCGGGCGCGCCGCTGGACGGCGGCCGCATTCTGCGGGCGCTGGTGTGGATGGGCTCCGGCGACCGGTCGCGCGGTGACCGTGCCGCGACCGTCGCCGGTCAGGTCATGGGCGCGGCGCTCGCCGGCGCCGGCGTCGCTCAGCTGATCTTCCTGGGCCAGACGGGCGGCCTGTGGCTGATGCTG
>NZ_JBHLZP010000582.1:0-282 GCF_042429965.1 Actinoallomurus acaciae | reverse complement strand
GGCCGCCGAGGGCGTCCGCGTACGCGACCTGATGGTGCCCGAGCCGGAGTGCGCGCCCTCCTGGCGTCCGATCGGGGAGTTCATCGCGAGCGTCGCGGCGCGGTCACGACAGTCGGCCTTCCCCGTCACCGGGTTCGGCGGCGAGCCGTGCGGCGTGGTCACCCTGGCCCGCCTCACGCGCGTGCCGCCGGCCCGTACGGGCGACCGGATCGACTCGGTGGCGGTCGCCCTGCCCCACGACTACCTGGCCGCGCCGGAGGACCCCGCCGCGCCGCTGGCCGC
>NZ_JBHLZP010000581.1:0-4835 GCF_042429965.1 Actinoallomurus acaciae | reverse complement strand
CACGAGGACGGCCCGGCCGCGCCGTTCGTGCGGCTGCTCGACGGCCGCCCGGCGGACCGGCCCGGCTGGGCCCGCTGGGACGACAACGCCGTCGACCTGCTGCCGGGCGAGGAGATCGTGCTGCGGTGCCGATGGGACGGGGTGCCGCCCGCCGAGCGGCGCGTGCTGCTCGACGGCTGGAACGTTCCCGCCCGCGTGCTGACCGAGGCATCCGCGTGCTGACCGAGACACCCGTGCACTGACCGAGAACCTTGAGGGGGAGCGGACATGGACCTGACCGTCACCGGGCTCGACCCCGGTGTGTTCGACGTGGAGCTGGACCGCTCGGCCGCCCCGACCCCGGCCGGCGGCGTCACCGTCACGGTGACCGCCGCCTACCGGGGGACCGAGCCCGCCGAGGGGCGGCTGCGGGTGTCGGCGAGCCTGCCCGCCGAGGACGACCCGTACTGGCTGATCCCCGGGCTCTTCTACGGCGAGAACCGCCCGGAGGGCAACGACCGGCTCTACCCCCGGTACGCGCGGGAGGCCGACGCCGAAAGGTTCGTCTCGCCCGCGTGGAGCTTTCGGGCCGACCGTGCCGCGACACCCGCCGTGTTCGCCTGGGCCGGCGAAGGCGGGCTCGCGCTGGCCGTGGACGAGGACAGCGCGCTGGGCCTGACCGGCATCGGCTTCGGCTGGGCGGCGGGCACCGCCACCCTGCACGCCGAGTTCCCCTACCGCGAGGCGCCGGTCAGCTACTACGGCGACGGCGTGCCGCTGCCGCCGATGGCCCAGACCCACGTCTGGCGGCCGGGGGAGCGGCACACGGTCGAGCTGTGCGTCTACCCGCTGCCCGCGGACCGGCACGCGTACGCGCCGGTGCTTCGTGAGCGGCACGCGCGAACGGCCACCGAGCCGCTGCGCCCCTGGGTCGGTGTGGCCGAGCCGGCCGACCTCGCGGCGTACGGTCTGCACCGCTGGCACTACCGTCCGGACCCGGCCGTGCTGCTGGAGACCGCGGCGTTCGACCGGGAGTTCAACGGCAACGTCCGCGGCCTCGGCGACCGGGAGGCGATGCACGTCGCCTGGGTGAGCGGCATCCCGTACGCGCACGCGCTGCTGGCGCACGGCCGCCGTCGCGGGCTGCCCGAGGAGGTCGCGGCCGGCGCCGCCGTCATCGACCACATCTGCGCCAACCTCGCGCCGTCGGGCACGTTCTGGGGCCGGTGGGACGGGAGCCGGGGCTGGACCGGGAGCTGGACGCCGGTGCCCGGCGGCCTGCACGCCCGCACCCTCGCCGAGGCGACCCTGTTCCTGCACCGGGCGGTCGTCGCGGAGCAGGCCCTGGGCGTCTCGCACGAGTCCTGGGAGCGCGCGGTGCGCGGCAACCTGGACGTCGCGGTGAAGAGCCAGGACGCGGACGGCAACCTCGGCAGCCTGCTGCACGCCGAGGACGGGCGTGTCCTGTCGCGCGAAGGCGCGGCCGGGCTGACCTGGGTGGCCGCGCTCGCCGAGGCCGGCGACCTCGATCCGGCCCACCTTCCGGCGGCGATCCGCGGCGGTGAGCACTACGCGCACTTCGTGGACGAGGAGTTCCTGCACGGCGCGCCCGAGGACGTGGACCTGGCGCCGACGTCCGAGGACGGGTACGCCGCGATCCTCGCGTACACGGCGCTGTGGCGGGTGACCGGCGAGGCGCGCTGGCGCGACCTGGCCCGCCGCGCCGCGGACTGGATGCTGACCTTCCGCTACACCTACGACGTGCGCTTCGATCCGCACACGCTGCTGGGCGCGTACGGCTTCCGCAGCCGGGGTGCGGACCAGGCGTCGCCGAGCAACCAGCACCTGCACGCGTACGGCCTGATCTGCCTGCCGGAGATGGTGGAGCTGGCCGAGGCGACCGGCGACCCGTACTACCGGGAGCTGACCCGGGAGAACCTCGCCTGCTTCCGGCAGTTCATCGCCCGCGAGGACGGCGACTTCAACGCCTACAAGGGCATGGCCAGCGAGCGCTACTACCAGACGGAGTGCTTCCAGGCGAAGGGGATGCTGCTGACGCTCTCGCACGCGTGGAGCGTCGGCGTTCTCCTCCTCGGCTGCGAGGCCGCCCTGAACCTGCCGGGAGTGCGGTGGTGAACTTCCCGCCGGATTTCCTGTGGGGCGCCGCGACGTCGGCGTACCAGGTCGAGGGCGCCGTCGCCGAGGACGGCCGGGCCCCGTCGATCTGGGACACCTTCACCGCCGGGCGGGGCATCGACTCCGGCGAGGTGGCCTGCGACCACTACCACCGCTGGCCGGCCGACGCCGACCTGATGGCGGGCCTGGGCATGAACGCCTACCGCTTCTCTCTCGCCTGGCCGCGGATCGTCCCGGCGGGCACCGGCCCGGTCAACCCGGCGGGCCTCGCGCACTACGACCGGATGATCGACGGCCTGCTCGAACGCGGCATCACGCCCGTGCCGACCCTGTACCACTGGGACCTGCCACAGGCGTCGCAGGACCGCGGGGGCTGGGAGTCGCGGGCGACCGCGGAGGCCTTCGCCGCCTACACCGAGGTCTGCCTCGACGCCTTCGGCGACCGGGTCCCGACCTGGCTGACGGTCAACGAGCCGTGGGTGGTGTCGGTGCTGGGTTACCGGCTGGGCCTGCACGCGCCGGGCGAGACGGACCTGCGCGGGTCCGTGCTGGTCGCGCACCATCTGCTGCTCGCGCACGGCCTGGCGATGCAGCGGATCCGCTCGCTCCGCCCGGCGGCGCGGGCGGGCATCCCGCTCAGCCTCTATCCCACCTACCCGGCCGCGGACGCGGACGCGGAGGCGGCCCGGGGCTCGGACGGGTACACGAACCGCTGGTTCCTCGACCCGGTCCTGCGCGGGGAGTACCCGGCGGACATGGTCGAGCTGTTCGAACGGCTCGTCGGCCCGCTGGACTTCGTGCGCCCCGGCGACCTCGACGTCATCGGCACCCGGCCGGACCTGCTCGGCGTCAACTACTACACGCGCCGCCGGGTCGCCGCCGCGCCACAGGACGGCCTGCCGTGGCGGGTGCTGGGCGCCGAGGAGGGCGTCCCGCGCACCGAGAGCGGCTGGGAGGACGTGCCCGACGCCTTCCACGACCTGCTCGTCCGGCTCCACCACGACTACGGGACCCCGCTGCTGATCACCGAGAACGGCGGCGTGTGGAACGCCGAGCCGGACGCCGCCGGGCGCGTACGGGACACCGGGCGTTCGCACGCCCTCCGGCGGCACCTGCTCGCGCTGTCCCGGGCGATGGACGAGGGCGCGCGGATGCTCGGCTACCTGCACTGGTCGCTGCTGGACAACCTGGAGTGGGCCGAGGGGTACGCCCGGCGCTTCGGCCTCGTCCACGTCGACCGCACCACCCAGGAACGGCGCGTCAAGGACAGCGCCTGCTACTACGCCCGCGTGATCGCCGCGAACTCCGTGGTCGAGGTCGAGGAGGACGAATGAAGCTCACCATCGTCGGCGGTGGTTCGACGTACACGCCCGAGCTGATCGACGGCCTGGTCCGCGTGCGCGACCGGCTCGACGTGAGCGAGGTCGCCCTGCAGGACGTGTCCGCCGGGCGCCTCGACGTGCTCGCCGCGATGAGCCGCCGCATGCTCGCCGTCGGCGACCACCCGGCCGTGGTGACGACGCACACCGGCCTGGCCCCCGCGGCCGAGGGCGCGGACGTCGTGCTCGTGCAGTTGCGCGTCGGCGGCCAGGCCGCGCGGCTCCAGGACGAGACGCTGCCGCTGCGCTGCGACTGCCTGGGCCAGGAGACCACCGGCGCCGGCGGCCTGGCCAAGGCGCTGCGCACCGTGCCGGTGATGCTGGACGTCGCCGAGCGGGTACGGGCGGTCAACCCGTCCGCGTGGCTGATCGACTTCACCAACCCGGTCGGCATCGTCACCCGGGCGCTGCTTCAGGCGGGTCACCGCCGGGTGGTCGGCCTCTGCAGCGCCGCCGTGGTGTTCCAGCGGCACTTCGCCCGCGTGCTCGACGTCGATCCGTCGCGGCTGGCCCTCGACCACGTCGGCCTCAACCACCTGACGTGGGAGCGCCGCGTGCTGCTCGACGGGGAGGACGTGCTGCCGCGCCTGCTCGGGGAGTACGGCGAGAAGGTGGCGCCCGCCACCGGCCTGCCGGTGGACCTGGTGCGGCGGCTGGGCACCGTGCCCTCCTACTACCTGCACTACTACTACGCACACGACGAGGTGGTCGCCGGGCAGAAGGCGAACGGCGTGCGCGCGCAGGAGGTCATGGAGATCGAGGGGCGGCTGCTGGAGGCGTACGCCGACCCCTCGGTGACGGCCAAGCCGGAGCTGCTGACCCGGCGCGGCGGCGCGTTCTACTCCGAGGCGGCGCTGGACCTGATGGCGTCGCTGCGCGACGGCGACGGCCGTACGCACGTGGTGAACCTCCGCAACGGTTCCGCGCTGCCGTTCCTCTCTGCGGACTCGGTCATCGAGGTCCCCGCGACGGTGGGCGCCGACGGCCCGGTCGCACTGCCCGTCGCGCCGGTCGAGCCGCTGCTGTCCGGGCTCATCGCCCACGTCACCGCGTACGAGCACCTCGCCCTGGAGGCCGCCGTGCACGGGGGCCGCGACCGGGTGTTCCGCGCGCTGCTGGCCCATCCGCTCGTCGGCCGGCACGCGGTCGCCGACCGGCTCACGGACTCGCTGCTGGAGGCGAACCGCGCGTACCTGCCCTGGGCCGCGTGATGGCGTCTCTGGTCCTGGCGGTCGACGGCGGCAACTCCAAGACCGACGTCGCGCTGCTGGACCGGGATGGGACGCTCCTGGCCCGGGTCCGCGGGCCGGGCTCCGCCCTCGGCGCGCCCGCCGTGGCCAC
>NZ_JBHLZP010000580.1:0-4843 GCF_042429965.1 Actinoallomurus acaciae | reverse complement strand
CGCCACCCCGCCCGAAGGCCCCGGCCGCCCCACCCGCGAAACCTCGTCCCCGGCGCTACTCCAACGCCGCCGCGATGGCGCTGTACGGCCGTCCGCCCACGCCCGCACGGCGGACCCGTCCCGCCCCGCACCGGCCCACGCTCCGACCGCCCGGCGGCACCCTCTGGATGAGCTGCTCCGGCAACCGCCCTGGCTGGTGCACGATGTCCGGCACGCCGGACGCTCCTCCCCCGCCCTCCGGCTGGCGGTTCAGCTGGGGCGGCTGAGGCCGCAGCGCCCTCTGCCGTGGAGCGGCACCGGTGGACCGGCCACGTCAAGCCGCAGCGGGTGGCCGAGAGCTCGTCAGCCTGCGCCGGGCAGGCGGACCCGGAGTATGCCGTCCCGTACCTCCGTCTCGAACAACGGCTGCGGCGCGGTGGCCGGGCCATGGACGACCGAGCCGTCGAACAGCCGGAACACGCTGCCGTGCCACGGGCACGTGATGCATCCGTCGCTCACCTCGCCGTCGGACAGCGGCCCGGACAGGTGGCTGCACCGGTCGGACAGCACGTCGGCGGCACGGCCCCGCCGCAGCACCAGCAGCGGAACCTCGTCGAGCATCCTGCGCACCGGCCGTCCGTCCGGAAGGTCGTCGAACGTGCCGAGGTCGTGCCAGCCGGGCTCCACCAGGTACGGCACCGACTCGGCGTGATTGACCCCTCCGGCCTGACGGAACGACAGGCGGCCGCCGAGCAGCGCACCGACGCTCGCCACGCCGAGGCCCGCGTAGCGCAACGCGCGGCGACGCGCGGGCGTGCGAGCGAGCAACGACGCGCCGTACAGACCGATCGCGGTGCCGTTCGCCAACGCGTGCACGACGCCGACCCGCATCTGCTGTTCGTGCTGCTCGGACCAGTCGGCCGTGCCGGCCAGCACGGCGGGCGCCGCGACCAGCAGGCCGAACGCGGCCAGCCGCCGGGCCGCGTCGTCACTGCCGCGCCGCAGGTCGAGCACCCCGGCGGACAACCAGGCCCCCACGGAGGCCTGGACCAGCATCGGGTGGACAGGATGCCCCAGCCAGGTGCCGTACAAAGTGTCGCGCACCGGCCCGGGAGGCAGCCGCCGCGCGACCTTCTGCGTCGGCTCCACCACGCGATCGAGGACCTCCGCGTCCTCCAGCTTGTTAAGAATGCCCATGTCAGGCCGCTTCCCCCGCGGCCGTGATCGAACCATCGAGGGGGAGCGCGACCGGACGACGCGGTTCGCGACCGGCGGCGTCGGCCGCCGAGCCGTACGGGCCGGTGGTGTGCCGCCCGTTCACCGATACCTTGCCCTGGAAACGAATGAAAGGCGGGGATGTCGATGTCCGGCGGGCTCACCAACTGGGCGGGAAGCGTCACCTTCCAGGCGGAGCGGGTGGAACGGCCCGCCTCGCTCGACGAGCTGCGAGCCCTGGTGGCGAGAAGCTCCACGGTCCGCACCCTCGGCAGCGGGCACTCCTTCAACGACATCGCCGACACATCCGGGGTGCTGCTGTCGCCGTCCGCCCTGCCCGGCCTCTTCGAGATCGACGGCGCCGCCCGTACGGTCCGGGTCGGGGCGAGCCTGCGGTACGCGGAGGTGGGCCGGCGGCTCCACGAGGCGGGGTTCGCCCTGGGCAACCTGGCCTCGCTGCCGCACATCTCGGTGGCCGGTTCGATCGCCACGGCCACGCACGGCTCCGGCGACGGCAACCGGAACCTCAGCGCCGCCGTGGCCGGGCTGGAGATCGTCACCGCCGACGGCGACCTGGTCGCGCTGCGCCGCGGCGAGGAGGGCTTCGACGGCGCGGTCGTCGGGCTGGGCGCGCTCGGCGTCGTGGTCGCGGTGACGCTCGACATCGTGCCCGCCTTCGACATGCGTCAGTACGTCTATGAGGAGCTGCCGTTCGCGACGCTGGAGGAGCACTTCGACGACGTGTTCTCCAGCGCGTACAGCGTCAGTCTCTTCACGGGCTGGCACGGCCCGGCCATCGACCAGGTCTGGATCAAGCGCCGCGCCGACCAGGACGGGGACCCGCCCGCCGGCGAGGACTGGTTCGCGGCGCGGCCGGCCGACGGCCCCCGGCACCCGGTGCCCGGCATCTCCGCCACGCCCTGCACCGAGCAGCTCGGCGTGCCCGGCCCCTGGTTCGCACGGCTGCCGCACTTCCGGCCGGAGTTCACGCCGAGCAGCGGGGTCGAGTTGCAGACGGAGTACCTCGTGCCCCGTGCGCGTGCCGTCGAGGCCCTGCGGGCGGTGGACGCGATCCGCGACCGGGTGGCGCCGATGCTCCAGATCTCCGAGATCCGCACCATCGCGGCGGACGACCTGTGGCTCAGCACGGCGTACGGTCGCGACTCGGTCGGCATCCACTTCACCTGGGTGAAGGACCTGGACGGTGTGCTGCCGGTGGTCGCGGCCCTGGAGGAGTGCCTCGCGCCGTACGAGCCCCGGCCGCACTGGGGCAAGGTGTTCACCACCGCGCCCGAGGCGCTGCGCGCGGTCTATCCGCGGCTGCCCGACTTCCAGGCGCTCAGGCGCCGCTTCGACCCGGCCGGCAAGTTCACCAACGCGTTCCTCGCCCGGCACCTGCCCGGCTGAGCGACCGGCCTCAGCCTGCGGTCGTGGCCTTGATGAGGGGCGCGTCCCGCGACAGCTCCCGGAACCCGACGCTGTAGTACAGCCCGCGCGCCCGGGGATGCCCCGGCGCCCCCAGGCAGGCGACCGTCATGTGAGTGGCCCCGGCCGCCCGCGCCAGATGCATCCCGTGCAGAAGCATCGCCCGCGCCAGCCCCAGGCGCCGGTAGCCCGGATGCGTCCCGACGGGCTCGAACTCGGCGGTCCTGTTCGCCTCGTCGAGCCACATGATCGTCGAGGACGCCATCGTTCCGTCCGGCGCCTCCACCAGGATGTGCAGGTCGCCGCGGTACGCCGCCGTCCGCCGGACGCCCTGGTAGCTCTCGGCCGTGTACGTCGAGGGGGACCAGGCGTCCAGATGGGCCCGGACCGCGGCCTCCGGTCCGGCCTCCTCAGCGGTGCGGAACCGGAATCCGTCCGGCAGGGCCGGCCGTTCCACGTCGGTGAGGTCCCGCTCGTTGAGCTGGGTCCAGGACCCGGTGTCGCCGAGCGAGGACGGGTCGGTCTCATAGCCGTGCGCCGCCCAACGCTCCAGGGCGAACGCGTCGGCGGCGCCGGGCACCACCGTACGCTCGGTGTCGCCCGCGGTGGCGTCGTACCAGTCGATCACCTCGTCGACCAGCTCGGCGTGGTCGGGATGGACCTGATAAGCGAGATAGGCGCCGGTGACGTCCTTTACCGACCCGTCGTCGCGTCTCGCCTGATGCGGAAGACGGGCCCAGCCCCACGCCACCGCCTCCCCGCCGGAGAGCCACAGCCGGCGCCGCCAGCTCGCGCCGTACCCGGCGTGGTCCTTGCCCCAGTTCCAGGCCAGCTCGCCGAACGACGCGTCGCTGTTCACCAGGTCCGGGCGGATGGCGGTGACACGCTGCGCCAGAGTCTGCATGAGCCGCACGTCCGCGGCGGTCACCGGCTCGACGTTCGTCACGATGTGCCACTGTGTCAGGACTCCGTACGGCCGTCGAACCGTTTTCCGGGGCCACCGGTCGCGGCAGGGCGGCCATGCCCTAGACCTACAGGCCCCGGCCCACAACCGACAGCGGCAGCCGTACCGCCGGGGGCAGCGGCGCGACGACCGGCTCGGACCGGAAGCTCTGGATCAACAGCGCCGCGAAGCGCCGGGAGGCGGCCACCGCCGCGGCCGGCGAGCCGGCGCGGATGCCGCCGTTGGCCATGAGCACCAGGATCAGGTCGTCCAGGACGAAGTCCGGGCGCAGCTCCCCGGTCGCCTTGGCCCGGCGGGCCAGTTCGGCGACCGCGGCCAGCGACCGCTCCCGGGCCGCGGCGAAGTCGACGGTGTCCGGGAAGGCCGACAGGAACGCCGCGGTGAAGCCCCGGTCCCGTGCGTGCATCTCACAGACCTTCTCGATCACCCGGCAGAAGCCGCGCCACGGGTCCGGGTCGGCGAGTCCCTCGTCGACGATCGCGGTGCAGACCGCCATCTGCTCGGCGAAGACCTCGGTGACCAGCGCCACCTTGGTCGGGAAATGCCGGTAGAGGGTCGCCGGGCCGACCTCGGCACGCCGCGCGATCTCGCGCATCGGCACGTCCAGGCCCTCGGCGGCGAACGTCGTGCCGGCCACGGCGAGGATGCGCTCGCGGTTGTCTCGAGCGTCGGAGCGCAGGGAGTGAGGCAAACGGTCCGTCACCGCTCTCACTTTAGCCAAACGGACGGGGTGTTCCGATAACGTCTGCCGCCATGAGAGCACTGCGATTCTCCGAGTACGGCCCCGCGAGCGTCCTCGACGTGGCCGACGTGCCGGAGCCGCATGCCGGCCCCGGCCACATCCGGGTGGCCGTACGGGCCTCGGGCGTCACCCCCGCGGACGGGTACCTGCGCTCGGGCCGGTTCCCCGACATGTCCCCGTTGCGCCTCCCCCACGTGCCCGGGGTGGACGCCGCGGGTGTGGTCGACGAGGTCGGCGCCGGGGTCACCGGCGTCCGGCCGGGCGATGCGGTCTTCGGCCTCGTCGACATCGCCGCGAAGGGCGGCGCGAACGCCGAGTACGCCGTCCTCACGGCCTGGGCGTCGAAGCCGGACGCGCTGAGCTGGGAGCAGGCCGGCGGCGCGGCGGCGAATGTCGAGACCGCCACGCGTGTGCTCGACCGGCTGAAGGTCGGCACCGGCACGACCCTGCTGATCGAGGGCGCGGCCGGCGGGGTCGGCACGGTCGCGGTCCAACTCGCGGCGGCGCGCGACGCGACC
>NZ_JBHLZP010000579.1:0-4848 GCF_042429965.1 Actinoallomurus acaciae | reverse complement strand
CGACGGCGACCCGCTGCCGTTGCCCGCCGGACAGCTCGGCGGGCCGGCGGCCGAACCGGTCGCCGAGCCCGACCGTGCCGACCACGGCGTCGATCCAGGCCCGGTCGGGCCGCGTGCCCGCGAGCGTCAGCGGGAGCGTGATGTTCTCCTCCGCGTCGAGGGCGGGCAGCAGGTTGAACGACTGGAAGACGAACCCGATCCGCTCGCGCCGCAGCACGGTCAGCTGCCGGTCCGACAGGGACCCCAGCTCGACGTCGCCGATGAACACCTGCCCGGAGGACAACGTGTCCAGGCCGGCGACGCAGTGCATCAGCGTCGACTTCCCGGCGCCGGACGGCCCCATGATCGCGGTGAATCGCCCGGCGTCGAACGCGACCGTCACGTCGTCGATCGCCCGTACCTCGGCCGCCCCTGACCCGTACACCCTGGTCGCGCCCACCGCGCGTGCCGCGGCACTCCGTTCGCCCGTCATGTCGTCTCTCCTCCTCGGGGGTTCGCCCGAGGGTCCCGGCGCGGCACCGCCGGTGTCGTCGCACGGAAAGCGGCACCTTCGCTGCGTCCGGCAAAGTAGGGTCTCCCGCGCCCCGCTACGCCGCGGGGCGTACTCGCCCGCGCGGTCAGTCGCGGCGACGGAGACGCGCGATCGTCTCCTCCAGCACCCGCAGCTGTGTCGTGTCGCCGGCGAATTCGCGGACGGCCGACAGGAACTCCTCCAGGCCGCCGGGGAACTCCAGGCAGGTCAAGACGATGGAATGGACGTCCAGGTGCGCCCGCGCCCGCCGGGGGATCCGGACCGCGATCTCGGTGCGCAGTGAGCTGACGATCTGGTCCCGTCCCTCGGCCGAGGCGACGACGGGGATGGCCAGCAGACGGTCGACGATGTCGAACAGCCCCGGGCGTTCCGCGCCGCCGTCGGGGTCACGCGGCACCGCGGCGGGGGTCTCCTCCACGGCCGTGGCGGATCGGGGCGTGACCTGCTCTCCCCGCGGCGCGGCGGCGGGTATGCGAACCCAGGCGGGCGCCTCGGTCTCCTTGAGGCGCACCCCGATCGGGCGGAACTCGGACGGGTCGATGGCCCCGGGCCCGTCCTGGATCACGGCCTCGTAGAACTCCTGGGAGGCCAGCACGCCGAGGTCCGCCCCCGAGTCCTCCATCTGGCGCTTGAAGGCCGGTGCGTCGAGCAGCCGGCACACGTGGTTGATCGAGGTCCCCACGATGCCGTTCGGGTCGGACTCCACCCGCCCGCGATGTAACGCGACCCGCAGCCTGATGCTGGCGATCGGGCTCGCCAGTTCGTTCCCCCGGCGGATCTCACCGCGCAGCCGGTCGACCAGCGGATGCACGAGCAACGAGTCGTCGGCGCCGGCCGGGAGGACCATGATGACGCCGTCGCCGCGGTCCTCCCGATAGCAGTCGTCGAAGGGCACTCCGGACTCGTCGAAGCCCCGTCGCAGCGCGGCGTACAGCTTCTCGCGCAGGTGCCCCTGCACACGGTCCCGGTTGTTGCGGCGGCCGAACCCGACGATGTCGCACACGAAGATGGCGCGAAAGCCGGAGGGCCGCTCACGGCGGGAGGCGGACTCGGTCTGCATGTCGCTCCTGCGGGCCGGCGGATACCGACCACTCTCTCCCCGGGGCGGCCGTCGCGGCAAGGGACCCTGTATGCCGTCCGACGTAGAAGCGCGGGAGACATCGGCCTACATTGAAAGGCTTGGGGGAGGGCAGAGAGAAGCCGGAGCGAAGAGATGGTGGATGAGGGGGAGCGATCGTCGGCCCTGGCACGACGGTCGCCGCACGGCGGCGGGCGCCGCCAGTACGGCCACCCGGAGCAGACGACGGCGGACATCGTCGAGATCCTGTCCGGCATCCGCGAGCTCCACGAGGAGGCCGGCCGGTCGATTCTCGTCCACGCGATCGGCGAGATGCTGGGCGAGCCCCTCATGCTGGCCTCCTATCCCAACCCGCGCTACTTCCTCTACTACCTGGTGCTCGCCTGCCACGATCACCCGGCCGGACTGACCGCGCTGGTGAGGTCCGTCGAGTTCGTCGCCGGTCAGACGGTGGCCGCCGCCCGCCTGCGCCGGCTCGTCAGCCCCGCGCAGGACCTGCTGGAGCCCGCCGTCGAGACGCGGATCGAGGATCTGCTCATGGGGTTACGGGTGCGCTCGCTCGCCCGGCTCTACTACGCCGCGGCGGGCGGCAGCGTCGCCCCCGCACCCCGGCAGTTCAGCGACGCGTGGGACGCCTTCTCCGTGCTGCTCGACCACAACCGCTCCCCGGACCGCCCGCCGCCGCACCTCGCGTTCGTCGCCATGCTGCTGCAGATGCTGCGGGCCCGCGACCCGGCCGGCCCCGATGAGGCGCGCCGGAGGACGGGGCTGCGCGAATGGATGACCATCGAGCTCGGGAAGCTGCGCGACAACGGCGAGACCGGTCACGCCGACCATCTGGAGCAGTTACGGGACCGCTCCGAGCCGACCGGCGCCGACCAGCCCATCTACCTCATCATCCAGCTCGAGCCGGTGCCCGACCTGGTGGAGGGCGGCACGATGTGCCGGCTCTCCCACTGGCGCCAGGTGGACCCGCTGGGCTGGCGGCCGGAGCCCGGCGAGGACCGGGTGGTGCCCTTCAAGGAGGTGCCGGAGCACGTCGCCGAGCTCATCCAGGAGGCGGAGGGCGGCTGGGCGTACCAGTTCGACGACTCGCTCGTGCTGGAGTTCGTCCTGCCGCTGGAACTCATCAACCTGAGCCTGGACGAGTGGACGCGCGACCCGCCGGAGACGCCGCACCCGACGCCGCTGGGCACGGAGTACGAGGTGCTGGTCCGCAGCTACGAGCGGCTGCACACCCGCAACCTGCACCGCGCCTGGCGGCAGCGCTGGCAGCGGCTCGTCGACGCGGTGGCCTGCGCGACGTACTGGGCCGGCGACCCGGACTCCGCCCAGCGGATGCGGGACCGGCTGCACACCGAACGCGAGATCGTGGCGTGCGTCCTGAGCGGCCCGCCGGACCGGGAACCCGGCGCCACCGAACTCCGGATGGCCCTGCGGGCCGGCATCCCCGTCGTGCTCTGGCACCGGATGGACGAGTCCGACGCCGAGCTGAGGGAACTGCTGCGGGAGTACGTCGGCCGTCCGGATCTGGTCGGCCTGCCGCAGGACATCAAGCGGCTGCGCGGGAGCCCGCCGTCCGAACGTCTCGCGCGGGAGAAGATGCAGCTGACGCTGCTGTGGGACGACCCGACGCACTTCATCGACGATCCTGAAGTATTGCGCCATCCGGGACATCAATATGGCCGAGGTTAGAAAGCCGATAAACGGCCATATGGGTCTTGTGAAAGGGCCGATCCTCGGGGATCCTCTGGGAGAGGATTCCACCCCACTCGTGATATCTGATCGACCATCTTGGAGGACGGGCCGGCGGATACTGGAAGGGGAGATCGCCGATGGCCGCTGACGAGCGATCCCATGACTCCTTTCCGCACAACGGCGCCGGGAGGAACGGCACGCCCGAACCTTCCGCGCATCGGCCCTCCTGGTGGATCTACCGCGGCACCGGCCGCCCGCTCCACGACATCGACCTGCGCACGCTGCTGCCCGGCCCACCGCCGTGGCGTGACTTCGACGGCGGCCCGGTGCTCTCGCCGCCTCCCGACGACGAACGCGACCTCGAACGCCGGCTCGGCCCGGTCGAGGGCGCCCGGCCGCGGCACTCCGACCCCGAGGAGGTCGACGCGGTCAACGCCGCGCTCTACCTGCGGCGACCGCTCCTGGTCACCGGCGAGCCCGGGGTCGGCAAGTCCAGCCTGGCCTACCGGATCGCCCGTGAGCTGCGGCTCGGGCGGGTGCTCAGATGGCCGATCAACAGCCGCAGCACGGTCCGCGACGGCCTGTACGAGTACGACGCCATCGGCCGCGCGCAGGACGCCGCGGCGGCGCGCCGGTTAGCGGACGCCGGCCTGGAGCGGGAGCCCGGCGCCGCTCTGGAGCACGCCGGCGTCGGCCGGTACCTCCAGCTGGGCGCGCTCGGCACCGCCCTGCTGCCGTACGACCTGCCGCGCGTCCTGCTCATCGACGAGCTGGACAAGAGCGACATCGACCTGCCGAACGATCTGCTCGACGTGTTCGAGGAGGGCGAATACCGGATACCGGAGCTCGTACGGATCAGTGCGCGTGAGCCGAAGGCCGACGTGTACACCGCGGACCCGGATGCGCTCGTGGAGATCGACAGGGGGCACGTACGCTGCCGTGCCTTCCCCGTCATCGTCATCACGAGTAACGGCGAACGGGAGTTCCCCGTGGCCTTCCTGCGGCGCTGTCTCCGGCTGACCATGAAAGCGCCCGACGAGACACGTCTCGCCGATATGGTCGCCGCCCATTTCGCGGAGCGATCGGACGAGCGGACCCGGCAGCTCATCCAGCATTTCATCGAATACCGCCGGACCAAGTCCGGACTCGCCGCCGACCAGTTGCTGAACGCCGTCCATCTCGTCACGTCCGGCGACAAGATCGAGGCGGCCGACTGGGAACGCCTCCTCGACCTCATCTGGCAGCGGCTGCGGCCGCTGGGGGAGTCTCCACTCGCCGGGTACCGCGGGCGGCCACGGGACGGGTCCCCGTGAACGACGGCATCTTCGACCGTCCGCCGTGGGACGCACGGGCCCCCGACGCTGCGTCGGAGGCCCTCACGTGGTCCGACGTCGCCGACGCGATCTGGCTGGCCGGCCGGCAGGCCGCCGCGGGCACCGCCACCGCGACGCCCCGTCCGGAGCCCGATCCGCAGCTCGGCGAACCCCCGCCTTCCGACGTACGGGACGAGCCGCCTCTCGCGCCCGCGGCGGAGGACACC
>NZ_JBHLZP010000578.1:0-4849 GCF_042429965.1 Actinoallomurus acaciae | reverse complement strand
GCGGCCCGGCTCCGCGGCTCCGCGGTCTCGTTCGCGGAGCTCCGCGACGGGCTGCCCGCCGGAGCGGGCTGGGCGGTGGGTGCGCTGGAGCCCGCCTGGGACGCGCTCGGCGCCGCCGTCACGACCCTCGGCGAGCTGTTCAATCCGGATGTCGCCGTGATCGGAGGCGGTGTCGCCGCGGAGCTGCCCGGCTTCACCGAAGCGGTCGCCGACCGTGTCATCGGGTACTCACGCCCGGGGTACGCGGCGCCATCGGTACGGCGCGCGAAGCTCGGCGGGCTGTCATCCCTTCACGGAGCCGTGCTGCTGGCGGAACGAGAGGAGGCACATCGTGGCCGGACGAAACGACGGAGGCATCGCGGCGTCGCGACGCGTCGAGGTGGTCTTGGGTGAACGCGCCTACGAGGTGCGCATCGGGCCCGGGGTACGTGCGGCCCTCTCCGGCGTCATCGCCGAGGTCGGGGCGCGGCGCGCGGTGGTCGTGTCGGCCCGGCCGCAGGAATGGACCCCCGATCCCGGAGTCCCGTCCGTGGTGGTCGCGGCGCGAGACGGTGAGCCGCACAAGACGCTCGCGTGGGTGGAGGAACTGTGCCGGCGCTTCGCCGACTTCGGGCTGACCCGTTCGGACGCGGTCGTCTCCTGCGGCGGCGGCACCACCACCGACGCGGTGGGGCTGGCGGCGGCGCTCTACCACCGGGGCGTGCCCGTCGTGCATCTGCCGACCTCGCTGCTGGCGCAGGTGGACGCCGGCGTCGGCGGGAAGACCGCGGTGAACCTGCCGCAGGGCAAGAATCTCGTCGGGGCGTACTGGCAGCCTCGCGCGGTGCTCTGCGACACCGAATACCTGGAGACCCTCCCCCACCGTGAGTGGATCAACGGATACGGGGAGATCGCGCGATGCCACTTCATCGGCGCGGGCGACCTGCACGGACGCCCCGTGGAAGAGCAGATCGCGGCGAGCGTGGCGCTCAAGGCGTCGATCGTGGCCGCCGACGAGCGGGACGCGGGGCCACGCAACCTGCTCAACTACGGGCACACCCTGGGCCACGCGCTCGAACGCGCGACCGGCTACCGGGTGCGGCACGGGGAGGCGGTGGCGATCGGGACGGTGTTCGCGGGGAGACTGGCCGGGCTCCTCGGCCGGATCGGCCCGGCCCGCGTCGCCGAGCATCACGCGGTCGTCGCGGCGTACGGGCTGCCGACGCGGTTGCCCGCCGAGGCCGGCCACGACGTGCTCGTACGGCTCATGCGGCTGGACAAGAAGGCCACGGACGGGCTGGCGTTCGTGCTGGACGGCCCGCACGGCGCCGAACTGGTGAGAGACGTGCCGGAGTCGCAGGTCGCCGCCGCGCTGGCGGAGATGCCGGTCGAAGGGGACTGACGTGGGGCGGATCACCGGCACCACCCGGCTGCTGGCCGTACTGGGGGATCCGATCGAGCAGGTCCAGGCTCCGGCGCTGGTCAACCCGCTGCTGGACCGGCTCGGCCGGGACGCGGTCCTGGTCCCGGTGCACGTACGACCCGATGACCTGGCGGAGGTCGTCGGAGGGCTGCGGCGGATCCGCAATCTGGACGGCCTGCTGGTCACCGTGCCTCACAAGATCGAGATTTGCCGGTACGCCGACGAACTGGCACCGGCGGCGGCGTTCACCGGCAGCGCCAACGCCCTGCGCCGCGAGCCGAACGGGCGCTGGCGCGCGGACAACTTCGACGGCGTCGGCTTCGTCCGCGGGCTGCGCGCCGCCGGTCACGAACCGCGAGGCCGACGGTTCGCACTGGTGGGAGCGGGCGGGGCGGGAGCCGCCCTGGCGGCGGCACTGCTGGAGAACGGCGCCGCTCACCTGTCGGTCTGCGACACCGACGCCGGGCGCCTCGACGCCCTGCTCCGCCGTCTCGACGAACGGTGGCCCGGCCTGGCCACCGGTTCGGCCGTGCCACGGATCGAGGACGCGGACATCGCGGTCAACGCCACGCCGCTCGGGCTGCGGCCCGACGACCCGTTGCCGTTCGACCCCGCCGCGCTGCGCCCGGACGGCGTGGTCGCCGACATCATCATGAAGCCCCCGGAGCCCCGGCTGTTGCGCGCCGCCGCCGCGCTCGGGCTCGCCGTCCATCGCGGGATCCACATGCTCGATCACCAGTTGGAGTGTTACGCGGACTACTTCGGTCTCGGCCGCTGAGCCCTTCCCATTACAGATAAAATCGATAGAGTTAGTATGAAATATCGGGAATGGTTGAGATGATCGACAGGGGGACCCCCTTGCGATTCAGGCTGCTTGGTCCGTTGGAGGCACTGCGGGACGACCGGCCCGTCCCGCTCGGCGGGGTCAATCAGCGAGCGGCCCTGGGCTTCCTGCTGCTGCGCGCCAACACCGTGGTGTCCACCAGCGAGCTCATCCGTGCCCGGTGGGACGACCCCGCACCTCCCACCGCGCGCAAGATGGTGCAGAACGCCATCGCCGGACTGCGGCGGGCGCTTCCCTCGGACGGCTCCGTCACGCTCCGGACCGTACCGCCCGGCTACCTGCTCCACGTCGACCCCGAACTGATCGACGTCACCCGGTTCCACGCGCTGGTGGATCGCGGCCGTGCCGACTTCCGGGCGGAGGCCTGGGAGTCCGCCGCCCGGCGGCTGCGGCAGGCGCTCGCGCTGTGGCGCGGTCCGGCCATGGCCGACGTGACCGAGACCGGCACCGCGTGGCCCGAGCTCACGATGCTCCAAGAGACGCGGCTGGCCGCGCTGGAGGACTGCCTTGAGGCCGAACTCGCCCTCGGCCGTCACCACGCGCTGATCGGCGAGATGGCGTCCCTGGTCGATGAGGAACCCGCGCGCGAACGGCTCTGCGGTCTGCTCATGCTGGCGCTCTACCGCTGCGGACGGCAGCCCGAGGCGCTGGCCGTCTACCAGCGCCTGCGGGACGTCCTGCGGGACGGCTTCGGGCTGGACCCCGCGCCCGAGCTGCGGGATTTGGAACGCGACATTCTCCACCAGCACCCGGGTCTGGCCCTTCTCCGGCGGACGACACCGGACGTCGGGGGCGCGGAGGGCTCCGGCGCGGGAGGTGCCGAGAGTACGGACCGAACGCCGGGTGACCGGCCCGGCGACGTCCGTGAGGGCGTCGCGGGCGACGGCCGCGCGGACACCGAAGAGCGTCCCGTCGCGGAGCGGAAGCGGGCCAGCGTCCTGCTGGTGCGCACCCGCGTGGACGTGATGTTCGGCGACTCCGAATGCGTCGACGAGACGCTCAACGAACTCGCCCGGATCATCGGCGAGGAGGCCCGGCGCTTCGGCGGGCTCGTGCGCGAGACGCTGGGCTCGGTCCGGTCGGTCGTGTTCGGTTTCCCGCAGTCGCACGAGGACGACCCGGAACGTGCCATCCACACGGCCCTCGCCATCCGCGAGCGGATCGCGGACCAGGTATCGAAGGCCCTCGGCGTCCAGATCGCGGTCGCCACCGGTGAGGTCCTCGCGACCTACCGGGACGAGAACGACCCCGTGCCGACGCGGCTGTCGGGAACGGTGCCGCACACCGCCGAGAAGCTGCTGACGCACACCCGGCCCGGCAGTGTCCGGGTGTGCCACACGACCGCCCGCGCCGCCGGCCTGCCGCCTCTCCCCCCGGCCGACGACCTCGCCTCCGCGGTCGGCAGAGAGCTGACCCTGCCGCCTCCCGTCCCGGCACACCCGGCGGCGACGGCCGGCGCTCCCCTGGTCGGCCGGGACCGGGACCTGGAGGTCTTACGGGGGCTGCTGGGCGACGTCCGCCGAAGACGGCGCCCGCACCTGGTCACCGTCCTCGGCGAGCCGGGCATCGGCAAGAGCCGCCTGATCGCCGAGTTCGCCGCGGACCTTCCGGGGCCCGTGCTCATCGGACGCACCCCGCCGTTCGCGGGCGGGGTCCTCGCCCCGCTCGCCGACTCGATGCGATCGCGGCTGGACGGCGTGGACCTGGCCCGGCAGATCGAACGGCTGCCGGTGGAGGCCGGGGCCGCCGCGTGGTGCCGCCACGTCACCGACCTCGCGGCGGACGGTCCCGTGACGATCGTGCTGGAGGACCTTCACCGGGCCCATGCCCTCCTCCTGGACCAGGTCGAGGACCTGACCGAACGGTTCGCCCAGATACCGCTCCTGGTGGTCGTGACGGCCCGGCCCGAGCTGCGGCAGCGCCGGACACGCTGGGGATGCGGCAAGCGCGACGTCACCACGCTCACCCTGGACCCGCTGTCCGGCGAGGAGACGAGCGCGCTCCTGCCCGGGCCGGCCGATCCCGCGCTGCTCACCCTGGTCGGCGGCAACCCACGGCACGCCGAGGAGTACGCGCGGGCCGCCCGCGACGCGTACGACGGCACCCCGCCCGTTCCCGGACGTCTCCGCGCTCTCATCGCCGCGCGGATCGACACGCTCTCGCTCCCCGAACGGGCCGCCATGCGGGACGCCACGTTCTTCCCGGACGGGTTGCGGGCCGAAGGCGTGGCCGCGCTCTCCGGCCTCACCACCGAAGAGGCCGCCGATCTCCTGCACGGCCTGGAGCGCAGGGACTTCCTCGTCCGGTGGCGGCCCATGGACCGGTCCGGCGAGCCGGCCTACGCCTTCCGGCAACCGCTCCTCCGCGAGGTCGCGCACGCCCAGCTGCCCCGCAGCCAGCGGATCGCCAAGCACCGGCGCGCCATCGCCTGGATCGCCACGCTGCCCGCCGGCGAGACCGACCTCCTCATTCACCACTACCGGCAGCTGGTGATCCTCAACTCGCCCCAGCTGGCGAACGACGCCGCGTGGCAGGCCCACCACGCGCTCATGGACGCCGAGCGCCGCGCCTCCGCGGCGGGCGCCCACGACGCGGCCGCCCGC
>NZ_JBHLZP010000577.1:0-4880 GCF_042429965.1 Actinoallomurus acaciae | reverse complement strand
GCCCTGGTCGCGGCGGCGGACGGCCGCCTCCGACCGCGCATCCACGCCACCTATCCGCTGGACCGCGCGGCGGACGCGCATGCCGAGATCGAGAGGCGCCGCTCGGTCGGCGCCGTGCTGCTCACCGTCAGCCCGTGACGGCGGTCACGGCCTCGCCGTCGGCGACCGGGCCGGGCGGAGTCCCGTCGCCGAAAGGCCGTCCGCCGAGTCGTTCCCGCCCGTGCGGGGTGAGCCAGCCGGAGGTGTCCGGGCCGAGCGGCACGACGCCGGTGGGGTTCACGTCGCGGTGGACGACGTAGTAGTGCTCCTTGATCTGCGGAAAGTCGATGGTGTCCCCGAAGCCCGGGGTCTGGAACAGGTCCCGGGCGTACGCCCACAGCACCGGCATCTCGGCGAGTTTGCTGCGGTTGCACTTGAAATGCCCGTGGTACACGGCGTCGAAGCGGACGAGCGTGGTGAACAGCCGGATGTCGGCCTCGGTGATGGCGTCCCCGACGAGGTAGCGGCGGGCGGCGAGGCGCTCCTGCAGGATGTCGAGACGCCGGAACAGCTTGCGGTAGGCGCGCTCGTAGGCGTCCTGGCCCTTGGCGAACCCGGCCTCGTAGACCGCGTTGTTGACGTCGGCGTAGACGTCGGCGTTGATCGCGTCGATCTCGTCCCGGTGTCGCTCGGGGTAGAGATCGGGCGCGCCGGGCCGGTGGTGCCCCCTCCACTCGGTGGACAGGTCGAGTGTGATCTGCGCGAAGTCGTTCGTCACGACCTTGCCCGTGGGGATGTCGACGATGGCCGGCACGGTGATCCCGAGCGGATAGTCCGGATCGCGCGCGAAGAAGGCCTCCTGAAGCCGTTCGATCTTCAGCACGGGGTCCCGGCCGCCGGGATCGAGGTCGAAGGTCCAACTCCGCTCGTCGTGCGTGGGCCCGCAGATGCCCAGGGAAAGCACGGGCTCCAGCCCGAGGAGGCGCCGCACGATGACACTGCGATTGGCCCACGGACAGGCCCGGCTGACGACGAGCCGGTAACGGCCGGGCTCGACCGGAAACCCGTCCCGCCCGTCGGCGGTGATACGCGTGGTGAGATAACGCTGGTCCCGGACATACTCGGACCCGTCGGCACTCATGCGACCCTCCGGCTTTCTAGGACAACACGGTAACCCTTACCCACGGCCGGATCCCGCGAGCGGCTGGGGTATGTGGTTTCGGCGTTGAAATCGAAGGGTGGTCGGCCGACGCCCCGATTGGCCTGCGACGTCACCGCCAAGGGCGGGATGCGGTCCACGGCCGATGAAGGCGGCGCCATCGCCGCGCCACCTTCATCGGCTTTCTTGAACGGCTGCCACACGACATGCCGGGCCAGAACAACACGTCCGGCCCGCACGGCACGCCCGGTCCAAAGTCACCGCCGCATTCGCAAAGACAGAGCGGGCCGGGCCACTTCTCGCCGGCCACGGCTTCTCGTGTGGTGCGCCCGGCGAACGAACGTGGTGCGGCCTCGATCGGCGCGCCCGCCCGCGGATCCGGCCGGTCAGCGTCCCGCGGCCTGGAACTTCGTCTGAGGGACCTTTCCACCGGGGTTCTTGGCCCGGCTGGGGTCCTTCGCCTCGTACGCGTGGACGATCTCAGCGGGGATCCGGCCACGGTCGTTGATGGAGATCCCGTGTTCCTTCGCCCAGCCCCGGATGTCGGCAGCACGCTCACGGTTGTGCGCCGTGCGGCCGCGTCCTGCGCGTCCGGTGCGGCGAGAACCCGCCTTGCGTCCCTTCTCAACGTACGGCGCGAACACCTTGCGAAGCTTGTCCGCGTTTCTCGTCCTGAGATCGATTTCGTAGGGAACGCCGTCGAGTGAAAAGATCACCGTCTCGTCCGCCGGCTTGCCGTCGATGTCATCGAGGAGCCGAACGATCGTTTCTTGTGCCATCTCAATATCTCCTGCAGTCTCTCACGGCCAGTCAGTCATCCGGGTTGGCGTCGGGGTGGGCCGCTATGAACTTCTCATAGACCTCATCACCGATCTTCCCCCGCGCGCTGACCTCGACGCCTTCCTGCCTGGCCCATTCACGCACGTCACTGTTAGAGTATCCGCGCAGGCGAGGGCCCGTGTCGGCGGTGGCCCGACGAGACCGGCCCGCCTGCTTCACCCGGGTCGCCTTCTCCAGATACGGCAGGAGGACCTCGATCGCCTCTTGCAGTTTCTTGAAGTTCTCATCACCGAGATCGATGGTGTAAGTGGTCTCGCCGATCTCGAAATCCCGCTTCGCGACGTCCTCGCCGTCATGACCGTCGAAATCATCCACCATGATGACCCTGGTTGCCACTAATCGTTCCTTTCTCGGGGACGTTGCCTGAGCAAGGATAGTATTTCGGCACCCGCAGAAGGGGCATCCAGACGTCTCGACGCGTCGGTTATCACGCCCGCGGCGGCCACCGGTCCGCCGTCACCGCCGTCCGGCGTCTGGATCTTGTGCCGCACGCGCGGTTCTCTATGCTGTCGCCGTGGGTGAACCAGTGGGCGAACGTGTGGAAGCGGTCCTGTTCGACTTCTCCGGGACGCTGTTCGACGACACCGGGGTCCTGGACGCGCCGGCGCTGGTCTCGGCGGCCGGGCGGCAGGGTCTCGCCCTCGGCCCGGCCGAGGCCGAGGACGTCATCCGGCGGACCCTGCGCCACGTGGACTCGCCCGGGGGGTTCGCCGCCCGCGAGGGCTGCGACCTGTCCCAGCAGGCGCACCGGACGATCTGGACCAAACTGATCGCCGAGGCCGGGCCGTTCGGTCCGGAGCTGACCGAGGCCGTCTACTCCTGTCTCACCGACCCCGGCGCCTGGAGCCCGTACCCGGACACCGTGCCGGTGCTCGGCGCGCTGCGGGACGCCGGCGTGCCCGTCGGGGTGCTGAGCAACATCGGCTGGGACATCCGGCCGGCCTTCGAGCGGGTCGGCGCGCTGACCTCGCTGCGCACGGTCGTCCTCTCGTGCGAGCACGGGGTCGCCAAGCCCGATCCGGCGCTGTTCGCCCTCGCCTGCGAGCGCCTGGGCGCCGAGCCGTCGCGCGTGCTGTACGTCGGCGACGACCCGGTGAAGGACGGCGCGGCGGTACGCGTGGGTCTGCCGGTCTACCTGCTTCCGAGCGAACGCGACGCGAGCACGCCCCGCGGGCTCTCGGCCGTGCTCCGCCTCGCGCTGTAGACCGTCCCGTCCTCACGCCCCCCGCATGCGCAAGCGGTCGGGAGCCTCGCCGAGATCCCCGCGCCGACTGAACGACCGGCTACGCGTGCGACCAGCCCGCCGGTTCGGCGTCGTGGAGAACCTCTCGTTGCCACCGGTCTCGCGGCTGGGTGTGCAGCCGCCAGTAGTGCTCGGCGATGTCGTCCGGGTCGAAGGCGGTGCCCGCGGCGACGGGACCGGCCACGGTGACGCTGGCCACGTGGACGCCGGAGGGCCCGTACTCCTCGTCGAGCAGGTCCACCAGCGTCCGTACGCCCGCCTTGCCGAGCGAGAGGCTCACGTAGCCCGCCTTCGGCTCGGGCATCCCTCCGGTGATGAGGAACGAGCCGCTCCCGCGCCGCGCCATCTCCGGCGCGACGTGGGCGGCGGCGGTGAGCGCTCCGACCACGTTGACCGCCCAGGCGTCCAGCTGGGCCCGTACGGGCAGTTCTCCGGGCCGGTCCGGGCGGATGAGCGCCGCGTTGTAGACGACCGCGTCCGGGACGCCGAGCTCGCCGGACGCCGCGTCGAGCGCGGCGCGCAGCGCCGTCTCGTCGGTGCTGTCCGCCGCCAGCGAGACGACGGGCACGCCGAACGGTGAGACGGCCTCGGCCACGTCGGCGAGCGTTCCGTCGCTCCGCGCGATGAGGGCGACCGGCAGGCCCTCGCGTGCGAACCGCCGGGCGACCGACCGGCCGATCCCCGGCCCGACTCCGATGACCACTGCTCCCGGCATGACCGGCTCCTTCGCTGGATGATGACCGACAACCGGGACGTTAAGGTGTCACATGGATGTGAAGGTCAACCTCGGAGCGGAAAGTCACATGCGGATCGGTGCGCTGGCTCGGCAGACAGGGGTCAGCAGGCGGCTGCTGCGCTACTACGAGGAGCAGGGCCTGCTCCGGCCGCGGCGGCTGGCCAACGGCTATCGGGAGTACGCCGAATCGGACGTCACGGCGGTGCGCCACATCCGCGTCCTGCTCGCGGCCGGCCTGCCCACCGCCGTCATCGCCCGGCTGCTGCACTGCGTGCACGACGACGGTGAGCGGCTCGTCCCGTCGTCCTGCCCGGGAATGGTCACCGACCTGCGGCGAGAGCGCCGCCGCATCGCCGACGCGATCACCCGGCTCCAGTCGTCCCAGCGCGCGCTCGACACCATGCTCGACGCCGTCCAGCCGCGACCCGGCGGCGCGGCCCGGCTCGAGCTCAAGGACGCATCAGCACCTTCCCGAACGAGCGTTCCTCGCTGAGGCGGCGCAGCGTCGCGGGGAGCTCGGGCAGCGACACCTCGGCCGTGACGAGCCGCTCGACGCCGAGGCCGTCCGGCGTGCCGGACAGGGTGCGCAGCGCGTGGTCGAAGTCCTCGCGCGTGGTTCCGTAGCTGCCGCCCACGAGCGCCGGGCGGCCGCGCCAGGTGACCGGCTCGGCCAGTTCGGAACGCCGTACGCGGTCCAGGTCGCAGGCCAGGCCGGGCAGCCGGTCGCCGGCCGCGGTCCGGCCGTACAGCATGACGAGGCCGCCGCGGCGTACGGACGCCAGGGCGCGCTCCAGCAGTTCGGGCAGGACGAAGCTCGTCGCGACCACCGCGACGTCGTACATGCCGCCGGGCGCCTCGGACAGCGGCGCTCCGCCGCCGGAGGGCAGGGCGGCTCGCTCGGCGAGGAAGTCCAGCCGGTCCCG
>NZ_JBHLZP010000576.1:0-4895 GCF_042429965.1 Actinoallomurus acaciae | reverse complement strand
GCGGCGGCCAGGACGATCGCGGCGATCAGCAGGCCGGCGCCGATGTGGAACGCCACGTGGAAGCCGCCGGTCAGCGCCGTGGCGTGGTCGTGCCCGGCGGCGGTCAGCCCTCGCGTTCGCGCCGCCGCGAACGTCGACAGTACCGCCACGCCCAGTGCGCCGCCGACCTGCTGGGAGGTGTTGAACAGGCCCGAGACGAGCCCCGCGTCGCCGGCGCCCGCGCCGGACATGCCGAGTGTTGTGAGCGCGGAGGTCGCCAGGCCGAAGCCGCCCGCCAGCAGCATCGTCGGCAGCAGGTCCACGGCGTAGGCGGCGTGCACGGGCAGGCGGGTGAGCAGCCCGATGCCCACGACGAGCAGGGCGATCCCGGTGAGCAGCACGCGACGCTCGCCGAAGCGTGCGTTGAGCCGCGCCGACAGGAGCAGCGAGACGGTCGCGATGGTCAGGGCGGCCGGCAGCATCGCCAGCCCGGTCCCCGCCGCGCCATAGCCGCGTACCTCCTGCAGGTACAGGGCGATGAGGATCTGGAACCCGAACAGCGCCGAGACCATCAGGACCTGGACGGCGTTGGCGCCCGCGACGATCCGCGACCGGAAGATCCCGAGCGGCAGCAGCGGGGCCGCCGCCGTGGCCTGCCGTACGACGAACCCGGCGAGCAGCACGAGGGCGAGCGCGCCCCAGCCGAGCGTGTGCGCGGAGCCCCAGCCGTACCGGCTCGTCTCCACGATCGTGTAGACGCCGAGCATCAGGCCGGCGGTCACGAGGAGCGCGCCGGGCAGGTCGGCTCCCGCGCGGAGACCGAGCCCCTGGTCGGGCTCCAGCACCCGTACGGCCAAGAGCGCGGCGGCGGCGCCGATCGGCAGGTTGATGAAGAAGATCCAGTGCCAGCTCACGGCCTCGGTGAGCACTCCGCCGAGGACCTGGCCGATCGACGCGCCCGCGGCGCCGACGAAGCTGTAGGCGCCGATCGCCCGGCCGCGCTCACGCGGTTCGGGGAAGTGCGTCACGATCATGCCGAGGCTCACCGCCGAGGTCATCGCCCCGCCCACGCCCTGGACGAACCGGGCGGCGATGAGCATGTCCTGACCGGTGGACAGTCCGCAGAGCAGGGACGCGACGGTGAAGACCGCCAGACCCGCGACGAACATCCGCTTGCGCCCGACGAGGTCGCCGAGGCGTCCCGCCAGCAGCAGCAGACCACCGAAGGCGATCATGTACGAGTTGACGGTCCAGGTGAGGCTCGAGGGAGAGAACCGCAGGTCATGCTGGATCGCCGGGAGGGCGACGGTGACGATGCTGCCGTCGAGAATGATCATCAGCATGGCGGCGCAGAGCGCGACGAGCGCGGCGGTACGGGAAGGGCGAGGCATGAAAACGGCTCCTGTTCGCAGGGGCGGAACAAGAGAGACCGTAACAGATAGTTTTGAAGTAGACGATCCAGTAAGGATCTAAATCTTCCTCTGTCGCGTCCGCCGTACGGGCTGCTCGCACTCCACCGGTGTGGACAGATGGCCCGCGACCAGCCCGGTCAGCGCGTTCAGGAACACCTCGCGCGACTCCTCGGGGATCGCCTCGACCACCTCGCGATGCACCCGGTCGGCGATCTTCATTCCGGCGGCGACGGCGCGTTCGCCCGCCTCGGTCACCGCGATGATCCGCGCCCGCCGGTCGGTGCTCGATGGCCGGCGCTCGGCGAGCCCGCCCTTCTCCAGCTCGTCCACGGTCACCACCATCGTGGTCTTGTCCAGGTCGGAGATCTTGGCGAGCTGGATCTGGGTGCGTTCGGCCTCCAGGGCGTGGAACAGCACGCAGTACTCGCGGGGGGTGATGCCGATCTCGGTGAACGCCGCCGCCATCTGCGTCTCGAGTACGTGGCTGGCCTGGGAGAACAGGGCGGACAGGTCGAGGACGGTCCGGCTCGGAGCGCTCGCGGTCATGTTTCGGAGTCTATGCGGTCGGGTCGGAGGTGGATTATCCGCGACGGACCGATCCTCGGAATCGCGGACGCGCCGGCGCGGTTGAGGTGATCGCGTCACGGGGACGCCAGCACACGGAGCGGGGATGCCGACATGCACGGTGAGTACAAGGTGCCCGGGGGCAAGCTCGTGGTCGTCGACTTCGACCTCGAGGACGGCCGGCTGCGCGACGCGCGGGTCAGCGGCGACTTCTTCCTCGAACCCGACCACGCGCTGGAGCGGATCACCGCGGCGTTGAACGGCCTGCCGGCCCACCTGGAGGCCCGCGACATCGCCGCCCGGATCGACGCGCACCTGCCGCCGGGCACGATGATGCTCGGGTTCTCCGCCGAGGCCGTCGGCATCGCCGTACGCCGGGCGCTGACCGACGCGAGCGACTGGCGCGACCACGACTGGCGGCTCGTCCACGAGCCGCCGCAGGACCCCGCGCTGCACATGGCCATCGACGAGGTCCTCACCGAGGAGGTCGGCGCCGGACGCCGGCCGCCGACGCTGCGCGTGTGGGAGTGGGCGGCCCCCGCGGTGGTGATCGGCAGCTTCCAGTCGCTGCGCAACGAGGTGGACGCCGAGGCGGCGCGCCGGCACGGGGTCACGGTGGTCCGGCGGATCAGCGGCGGCGGCGCGATGTTCATCGAGCCGGGCAACACGATCACCTACTCGCTGTATGCCCCGGCCGCCCTCGTCCAGGGCATGAGCTTCGCCGACAGCTACGCCTTCCTCGACGACTGGGTGCTGGGCGCCCTCGGCGAGCTCGGCATCCGGGCCTGGTACCAGCCGCTCAACGACATCACCTCCGACCAGGGCAAGATCGCCGGAGCCGCGCAGAAGCGGCTCGGCTCGGGCGCCGTCCTGCACCACGTGACCATGTCGTACGACATCGACGCGGACAAGATGCTGGACGTGCTGCGGATCGGCCGGGAGAAGCTGTCGGACAAGGGCATCACGAGCGCGCGCAAGCGCGTGGACCCCCTGCGGCGCCAGACCGGCCTGTCGCGGTCGGAGATCATCGACCGGATGATCGGCCATTTCCGCGGCCGGTACGGGCTGACCGGCGACCGGCTCACCGCCGCCGAGCTGGCCGCCGCCGAGAAGAGAGTGGCCGGCAAGTTCGGCACGGAGGAGTGGACCGCCAGGGTTCCCTGAACCGCTCCCGGGGGTCTGTTGCGTACGGACCGCGTGTGTTCGATTGGATGGCCGGGTAGGGCAGGGCCCCCGACGGGCCGATGAGACGGAGGCAAGGGATGTCCGACAGCGTGCGGCTGGACCAGACCGACGAGTGGCGGGCGCTGCGGCGGCACTACGAGGAGACACGCGAGCTGCATCTGCGCGAGCTGTTCGCCGCCGACCCCGAACGGGGGAGCCGATACGCGCTGGAGGCCGGCGACCTGTACGTCGACTACTCGCGCAACCGGGTCACCGACGAGACGTTGCGGCTGCTGCGCGAGCTCCTCGCCGCCCGCGGGGTGACCGGGCTGCGCGACGCGATGTTCTCGGGCGAAAAGATCAACTTCACCGAGAAGCGCGCGGTGCTGCACGTCGCCCTGCGGGCCCCGCGTGACGCCGTCATCGAGGTGGACGGGGAGAACGTCGTGCCCGCCGTGCACGAGGTCCTCGACCGGATGGCCGCCTTCTCCGCGCAGGTGCGGTCGGGGGAGTGGACCGGGGCGACCGGCAGGCCGATCCGCAACGTCGTCAACATCGGCATCGGCGGCTCCGACCTCGGCCCGAAGATGGCGTACGAGGCGCTGCGCCCCTACGCCGACCGGACACGCGTGTTCCGGTTCGTGTCCAACGTCGACGGGGCCGACCTGCACGAGGCCGTCCGCGACCTCGACCCGGCCGAGACGCTGTTCATCATCTCCTCCAAGACCTTCACCACGGTCGAGACGATCACCAACGCGACCTCGGCGCGGCAGTGGCTGGTGTCGGCGCTCGGCGAGGACGCCGTGGCCAAGCACTTCGTCGCGGTCTCCACGAACGCCGACCAGGTGGCCAAGTTCGGCATCGACACCGCCAACATGTTCGGCTTCTGGGACTGGGTCGGCGGCCGGTACTCCTTCGACTCGGCCATCGGCCTGTCGCTGATGGTCGCGATCGGGCCGGAGCGATTCCGCGAGATGCTCGACGGCTTCCACCTGATGGACGAGCACTTCCGTACGGCGCCGCCGGAGCGGAACCTGCCGATGCTGCTCGGCCTGCTCGGCATCTGGTACGACGACTTCTACGACGCCCAGACCTACGCCGTGCTGCCCTACAGCCACTACCTGTCGCGGTTCACCGACTACCTCCAGCAGCTCGACATGGAGTCCGACGGCAAGTCGGTCGACCGTTCGGGCCGGCCGGTGACCTGGCAGACCGGGCCGGTCGTGTGGGGCACGCCGGGCACCAACGGCCAGCACGCCTACTACCAGCTGCTCCACCAGGGCACCAAGCTCGTCCCGGCCGACCTCATCGGCTTCGTCCGGCCCATCGAGGAGCTCGGCGAGCTGACGGGGCAGCACGACCTGCTGATGGCCAACCTCTTCGCGCAGGGACAGGCGCTGGCGTTCGGCAAGACCGCGGAGGAGGTCGCCGCCGAGGGCGTGCCGGCCGAGCAGGTGCCGCACCGCACGTTCCCCGGCAACCGGCCGACCAACACGATCCTGGCCACCGAGCTGACCCCGTCGGTGCTCGGCCAGCTGATCGCCCTGTACGAGCACAAGGTGTTCGTCCAGGGGGCGATCTGGGGGATCAACTCCTTCGACCAGTGGGGCGTCGAGCTGGGCAAGGTGCTCGCCAAGAACCTCGAGCCCCGGCTGAGCGGCGCCACCGACACCGCCGGCCTGGACGGCTCGACCGCGACCCTGGTCGAGCGCTACCGGCGGCTGCGCGGCCGCTGACCGCCGCACACGGATGCCCGGCCCGCGGGCCGGGCATCCG
>NZ_JBHLZP010000575.1:0-4897 GCF_042429965.1 Actinoallomurus acaciae | reverse complement strand
AGCCACAGCACGCAGACACCACTTCCGACGACGGCTACACCTCCAGACGATCCAGATCTAGCTATGTAGTACTAGGCCATGTCCACGGGGGAGTCGGGTATGGCCGGTAGACGAGGGCTCCCGGCCGCCGGGACCGACACCACGGGCACACCCACAAGGCCATGGAACGCTTGGTCGTGCCGAAACGGCCTGAGGAACGAGTAAAGCGGAGTCTCATACGAGACTCCCGCTGCAGGTCAGGTGTTGTGCTGGGGTACCAGGACTCGAACCTAGACCAACTGAACCAGAATCCACCCACGGCAGCCGACGCGCACGGTTGGGAGGGTGCCTGTAGCAGCGTCATCTGGCGATGGACCTGGGGCAATGCTTCAGATGTGCTTCCGTCCCTTGTCCGGCGATCTCCGGCTGTGACCGGCAGTAGATGACACGAGATGACAGAGGGTGACTGTCATCCCTTGTCATGTCACCGGTACGCGGCAGAATGACAGGTCGGTAAACATGCGCGACCTGTTCGATGAGGAGTGCCGTTGACCTCGTTGCGAACCCACCGGCAACGCCGTGGGCGGAGCAAGGCACAACTCGACGTACACCTACGCCGCGTGGCCAAAGCGCGCGGCGAAGCACTCCCCAAGCCAGAGAGCCTCGCCCGCTGGGAGAAGGATTACGGCGCCGTCAGCCCGCTCTACCAGCAGCTCTTTTGCGAGGTTTACGGCTGCTCGCCGGCCGAGCTCGGCTTCGTCACGGAGCCCGAGGCACCCGAGCCCGAGCCTCTGGAAGAACTCGCCGCCGAGTTGACCCGCGCGTCCCCGGTCGACATCGAGGTCGCCGACCTCCTACAAGCTCAGACGGGCGCCATCCGCCGACTGGACGCCCGCCAGGGCGCTCAGCTCATCCACGACCAGATCAGAACACATGTGGAGAAATTGAATTGCCACGCCGTACGGACCAGACGGCGGCTATTCGCCAAGGTGTTAGCCGACGCTTCAGCCTTGGCCGGCTGGCAGGCCCTCGACGTCGGCGCCCCACGCGAATCGTGGGAGCACTTCGAGCGCGCCAAAGCCGCCGTAAAAGACGCCGAGGAGCCCTCCTCGCTGGCCTCCACCGCCGCGGAACAGGCATCCGTCCTGCTCGACCTGGGCGACGCCGAGCTGGTCGCCGAACTCGTCGGCCACGCCCGCCACCAGGCCGCCACAGCCCTGCCCGCACTGATGCGAACCTGGCCCGCCGCCGCACACACCGAGATATTGCCCGCCACGGGCAACGCCGACGACGCGGAACGCCGCACACTCGACGAGGCGAGCGGCCTGCTTCCCGACGAGTCGGGTGACGTGCCGCCCTACCCCGTACTCAGCAAAAGCCACCCCACCCGCTGGCGCGGCAACTGCCTCGTCCGACTCGGCGACAAAGACGCCATCGAAGAACTCACCACCGGCCTCGCCGCTGTCGCGGGCGCCTACGCCCGACCAGAGGCTGGCGCCCGTATCGACCTCACCGTCACTCTCTTCGTGCGCGGCGAACAGGCGATAGCAGAAGAGCATCTCCGCAGCGCACGCTGGCCAGCCGCACCGGCCCACTCTGCCAAAAGCACCGGATCGACGCCCTCACAGCATGTTCTCAACATCCCGCCGATGACCGCTCCCTTACGGCCATGACAGGAACCAGCCGTGACGAGTGACCACATCAAGCAAGACGACAGGACCGACTCGCCAGATAGACACTCTCCCGAACGCGCACCGACCTCTCCTGTACCCGACCAGCCCGGGACTCCTGGCTTTCCATCGCGAGCCGAGGCTCGCGCCAGGTTGGCTGGTATCAACCGACAGAGCGATGGGGAGATCGACGCATCATCGATCGCAAATGAATTCCGGGAGGACGACGATCCAGCAGAAGGCGAGGAACTCTTCGAGGACGAAGCTGTCGGGGAAAGCAGAGAAGAAGAGCTTGACGAAGACAAGGACTTTCTTCGTCAACGGCAGCTTGGCGAAGAACTCGCGAACTACGCCGACAAGAAGGTCGATCGACAGATTGACCACGCCCTAGATAAGGTCAACCCCAAGTTCGATCGAAGCAAATCAGCTTACTCAGAGAACTGCACCGGCGTAGTGCAAGCCTACGAACTACGGCGACGGGGTCATGACGTCGAGGCAGGGCCGCTTGAGCCGCACCTTCGGAGGGACCAGGACGGCGTTGGCGGCCGTCAGGCGAACGCGATCGAGCAACCATGGGGCCGCAATTTCACCGACGGCACGAAGTCAGAGATCGAGGAAGCCTTCCGGGAGCCAGGCGCCAGGGGGATCGTCCGCATCAGGTGGAACACTGGCGGCGGGCACGTGTTCAACGTCGAAAACGTTGGCGGGAAGGTCCGCTTCATCGACGGGCAACCGACGCCCGCTGTCACTGACGCCTCCCACTACTTCAATATGGGACGGAACACGAAATATCTTCGGCTCGACGATTTGCCGACGCCCAGGCCCCGGGCGGTAAGACCCTACCTTGAACCTTGACCGAACCTGGAGGAAGAGTTATGGCAGTCACATATGAAGAAGCACGCACAAAGGTTCGTGACGCATTGGAGCCAGGTTGGACACACGGCACCTTCTGCCTTGACGACCGCACGATAACCGAGACCGACGACATGTACGTCTTCGAGATCGGCGCGCGGGAGTACTTGGTAGATGGCGATGACTCGTACGAGGTAATAGGCGGCGTTTCCGTCGTCTACAAGGAAGACGGCCGGGTCGCGTCGCTGCCATCGGTCGCTGTCGCCACAGACCCAACGGTTCGCACCAGGCCGAATCCCCACCCGACGCTAGAGACATGAGACAGACCGATGGCCGCCGCTTCAGTTATTGTCCCCGTAGGCGAGGATGATGCGCCGGTAGTTAGGGGTCTTGCCCGCCTGCTCCGCGGTACGAACGACGTGGCCGACCCCAAGGAGTGTGTCGATCAGGCCGTCAGCGGAGACCTTCGCCTTTGAAGGAAACCTGTCGCCTGGCGCGCGTCAGCCGACGCGGATCCGGTCGCGGAGGGCAGCGGCGATCTTCAGGTAGACGGCGTCGCTGCTATAGGCCAGGCCGCAGGTTTCCCTTCGGCGGTGTGAAGAACAGGGTAGAGGGCGGCACACCCGACAGACGTGTAGCCGAGCGCCTGCGATGAGTTCGGCCCGCAGGTCAGATACGTAAGCCCACACCCGCGTGTTAACCACCACGGTGAGTCGGCCCGTGTGAGTGATGCTTAACCTGTGACTTGGGAGGACAACGACGCCTGCGAGATGACGCCGCTGCGGCGGAGGCGTGCCGAGTTCGGATGAAGGCGCCTCGCGGCTCTCCGGCGATGTACCGTACAGGTCGGTATGGGGCTCGGCAGCGACAAGAGCCTCAAGACCACGATCGCCCGGCACGAGAACGTACACGTCATCCTGGGTGAGGATTGGCGAAGGCTCTACCGCCTCGCCTACAGCCGTAGCGACAAAGAACTCGGTTTCCTCGACGCGGCCCCCATAGCATCGAGCCCCGCCGCTCCCAGGTGAGCTGGACCGGTCCGCGAGTGTCCGACTCACGCACGCTATCGCGGGGCGCGATCCGTCGCGGCGCGGACGTTGAGGGTCGTCAAGCACGCCGAACGCGATGAGGTTCAGACCCGGCTCTGGCCAGATCCTCATTTCACATTCACCACATCGACCGCAGTAGCCACGCAGATCGTGCTGAACTGGCCATGTCTCCCGGTCGTCGACCGAGGCGTCGGTCTGTTCCCCATCCGTTCCCCAACAGGCTCAGGGATGACAAAAGCGGGGCCTCGTCAGAGGCTCCCGCTGCAGGTCAGGCGCTGTGCTGGGGTACCAGGACTCGAACCTAGACTAACTGAACCAGAATCAGTCGTGCTGCCGATTACACCATACCCCACGGGCCGCGAACCCCTGGTCCGTGGCGCCTCAGCGAGTTTAGCGGACATTCGCCACTCCTCGCGAACGGGTGGCCACTGGCGTCTCGTACGTCCCGTGATCGTGTCGTGTACGGTCGCCGCTCGTCGGCATTAGTCTCCCCCTGTGGAACGTTCGGGGGGGTTGTCGCGGGGCGGTGCGACCTGGCTGTTGTACGCCGTCCTCAGCTGTTTCGGCTTCCTCCTCAACGGGCTCGGTGCCATCCTGGTGCCGCTCCAGAAGGATCTTCGGGTCGGCCGGGATCAGGTCGCCTTCTACCCCACGCTCTTCGCCGTCGGGCTGCTCCTCATCGGGGTTCTCGGAGGTGTGCTGGTCGGGTGGGTCGGCCGGGCGGTGGCGTTGCGGCTGTCCATCGGCGGGATGATCGTCGGTGGGCTGTTCCTGGCGACCTCGCAGCAGGCGCTCACGCTCCTCGGGGCGCTGCTCATCGGGGTCGGTGGGGCGCTGCTCATCCAACTGATCCCCGCGCTGCTGTCCGCTCTTCACCCGCATGCCCCGGCGGCGGCGGTCGGGGAGGCGAACGGGCTCGCGAGTGCGGCCTCCGTGCTCGCGCCTCTGATGGTGGCCGGGGCGCTCGCGGCCGGGATGGGCTGGCGGGCCGGGTACCTCGTGGTGCCGCTCGTCATGCTCGTCCTCGTGCTGGTGCCCGCCTGGCGGGTTCCGTTGCCGGTGGCCGAGGCGCCGGCGGACGACGCGCCGCGCGCCGACGTTCGCCGGCTCATCGGGCCCTGGGTCGAGGTGGTGCTCGCGGTGAGCGTGGAGTTCTGCATGGTGTTCTGGGCGGCCTCGGCGGTCACCGAGTGGCACCACGCGTCCGACGGACTGGCGCCTGCGGTGGCCTCTTTGTTCCTGGTCGGCATGGCGACCGGGCGGTCGCTGGCGGTGCCGGTCACCCGGCGGCTGCCGCGCGCCCGGCCGCTCATGCTCGGGTGCTCCGCCGTGGCCGCGGCCGGGTTC
>NZ_JBHLZP010000574.1:0-4901 GCF_042429965.1 Actinoallomurus acaciae | reverse complement strand
GAGCATCGGCCGGACCGCCGCCCGCCTGCTGCTGGCTCGCGTGCGGGGCGGCGCCGACCACCTGCCGTCGCGGCACGTGGTGGTGCCGACCCGCTACGTGCCCCGCGGCTCCGGCGAGATCCGCCCGAGAGCCTGAGCGGCCGCCGCCGCGGGTCAGGTCTCCAGGCGGAAGTGCGGGTCCGGCTCGATGGTGGCCACGTCCATCTGCGCCTTCTGCAGACGGCCGGAGTAGTCCCAGTTCAGCGACTGCCAGCGGGTGAACTGGTCGAGGACCCACTGGCCGGACTGGCGGCTGCCGTTGCCCGAGCGGCCGTTGCCGCCGAACGGCAGGTGCGCCTCGGCGCCGGAGGTGGAGTTGTTCACGCTCACCATCCCCGCGCCGATGCCGGCCCGGAACGCGAACACCTTCGCCGGGTCGGTCGTGTAGATCGACGAGGACAGGCCGTACCCCGGCAGGTCGGCCAGCTCGATGGCCTCATCGAGGGTGGTGTACGGCATCACGCCCACGATCGGACCGAACGTCTCCTGCCGGAACAGCTCGTCCTCGACGTCCAGCCCGTCGACGATCACCGGGTGGTAGTACAGCCCGGTGGACGGGTCGCCGACGAATCCCTCCCGCGGGTTGTCCGCCGTGATGCGGCCGACGCCGGTCGAGCCGTACGTCGTGCGGTCCCCGATCCAGCCGAGGTACTTCTCGTACGACTCGGCGAAGCGTTCGGCGAGCAGCGGGCCGTACACCACGTCCTGCGCCGGGTCGCCGACCGGGGCCGAGCGCGTGACGGCGTCGAAGCGGCGGACGAACTCCCCGTGCACCGACTCGTGCACGATCACGGTGCCGAGCGAGGTGCAGCGCTGCCCGGCGGTGCCGAAGCCGGAGAACAGCGCGGCCTCCACCGCCAGGTCCAGGTCGGCGTCCTCGGCCACGACCATGGGGTTCTTGCCGCCCAGTTCGAGGCAGGGCGTCTGCAGGTGCAGGCCGCAGAGGGAGCCGATGCGCGACCCGACCCGGGACGAGCCGGTGAAGCCGACCTTGTCCACGACCTTGGCGACGAGCGCGTCGGACAGGCCGGCGAAGGTGTCGGGCCCGTCGGCGTGGACGATGTTGAGCACGCCCTCGGGCAGTCCCGCGTGCGCGAACAGTTCGTACAGCGCGTGGGCTGACGCGGCGGCGTACTCGGCGGGCTTCCAGACCACGGTGTTGCCGCAGAGCAGCGCCGGCACCAGGTACCACGACGGCACCGCGACCGGGAAGTTGCCGGCCGTGATGATCACGGCGGTGCCGACCGGCACCCGGAAGGTGAACAGCTGCTTGTCGGGCATCTCCGACGGCACCGTCTGCCCGTACAGGCGGCGGCCCTCGCCGAGGAAGAAGTCGCAGGTGTCGATGATCTCCTGCACCTCGCCGAGCGCCTCGGCGTACGGCTTGCCGATCTCGCGGGTGACGAGCCGTGCGAGGCGGTCCTTGTTCGCCTCGACCAGGCGGCCCACGCTCGACACGACGCGGCCGCGCACGGGCGCGGGCACGGCGGCCCAGGACGCCTGCGCCCCGTGCGCCGTACGGCACGCGCCGACGATCTCCCGCGGCCGGGCCAGGCTCACCTCGGCCACGACATCGGACAGGTCCGCGGGGTTGACGGAACGCACGGTCCGGTCCGCGGCCGGGTACGGCCGGCCCCCCACCACCGACGTGACGGTCTGCATCGCTGAATCCTCCTCCGAGACCGGGTCCGTCACATCGTCCCGTGTCCGGCCGCCGCCCACGAACCGCCCCGGCTCATTCGCGATCGTCCCGGTGTCCTTCCCCGGGCAGCAGGACCTCGGCGAGGTGGACGGCCTCACGGCCGGTGAGCTGCGCGATCTGCGTACGGCAGCTGAACCCGTCGGCGAGCACGATCGTGCCGGGCGCGGCGTCGCGGACCGCGGGCGCGAGGCCGCGTTCGGCGATCTTCACGGACACGTCGTAGTGCCCCTTCTCGAAGCCGAAGTTGCCGGCCAGCCCGCAGCAGCCGGACTCGGGCCTGGTGATCTCCACCCCGGCCTTGGCGAGCAGCCGCAGATCGGCGTCCTGGCCCAGCTCGGCGTGCTGGTGGCAGTGGATCTGCGCGATGGCGCTGCGCGCCCGGTGCGGCGGCGACCAGCCGGCCTCCTCCAGCAGCTCGGCGAACGTGCGGATCCTCAGGTCGGCGAGCCGCTCGTCGCCGGGCAGCAGCTTCTCCCAGTCGCCGCGCAGCGCGGCGGTGCAGCTCGGCTCCAGGCCGACGATCGGGATGCCACGTGCGGCGTACGGGTGGATCGCCTCCAGCGACCGGCGGGCGACGCGGCGCGCCATGGTGAGCTGTCCGGTGCTCATCCACGTCAGCCCGCAGCAGACCTGGCCGTCCGGCACGAGTACCTCGTACCCGGCGTCCTCCAGCACCCGTACGGCGGCCCGCGCCGCCGAGGGGGTGAAGTGGTTGGTGAACGTGTCCGGCCAGAGCAGGACCTGCTTCCGGTCACCGCCGGGTGCCCGGTGGTGGCGCCGGAACCAGCGGGTGAACGACTGCTTCGCCGGAGCGGGCAGGTCACGCTCGGGCGCGACGCCGCCGAGACGCTTGCCCAGCCCGGCGAGCGCCCGCGGGAGGCGGCCGGGGGAGGACGCGGCGCGGAGTGGGCCCCGGGCGAGCCGCAGCCACACCGGCAGCCAGCCCATCGAGTAGTGCGCCATCGGGCGCAGCCGCCGCCGGTAGTGGTGGTGCAGGAACTCCGACTTGTACGTCGCCATGTCCACGTTCACCGGGCAGTCGGAGGCGCAGCCCTTGCAGGCGAGGCACAGGTCGAGGGCCTCGTGCACGGACTCCGAGCGCCAGCCCGCGGTGTCCAGGTCGCCGCGCAGCATCTCCTCCAGCGCGCGGGCCCGGCCGCGGGTGGAGTCCTTCTCGTCGTGGGTGGCGCGGTAGCTCGGGCACATGACGCCGCCGTGGTCGCTGCGGCACTTGCCGACGCCGACGCATCGGTGCAGCGCCTGCCGGAAGTCGCCGTTGTCCGCGGCGAACGGCAGGAACGTGCGCGGGCGCGGCCGCATGCCCTCCGTGCGCAGCCGGTCGTCGATCGGCTCGGGGTCGACGAGGACGCCGGGGTTCATCCGGCCCTCGGGGTCCCAGACGCTCTTGAACTCGCGGAACGCCTTCAGGGCGTCGTCGTCGTAGACCAGCGGGAGCACCTCCGAGCGGGCCCGGCCGTCGCCGTGCTCGCCCGACGGCGACCCGCCGTGGGCGGCGACGAGCCGGGTGGCCTCCTCGATGACCTCGCGGAAGGTCCTGCGCCCGCGCTCGGTGGCCAGGTCGAAGTCGATGCGGATGTGCAGGCAGCCCTCGCCGAAGTGCCCGTACGCCGCGCCGTGCACGCCGAAGCGGGCGAACAGCTCCCGCAGCTCGCCGAGGTACGCGCCGAGGCGGTCCGGCGGCACCGCCGAGTCCTCCCAGCCGGGCCACGCCTGCGAGCCGTCCGGCGCCCGGGTGGCCAGGCCCGCGCCGTCCGTACGGATCTTCCAGACGGCGGCCTGCCGGAGCGGGTCGGTCTCGACGACCGCGCCGGGGAACTCCCGCGCCAGCGCCCGTGCCCGGTCCTCCGCGTCGTCGCCGGTGAGCTCGATGAGCAGCCAGGACGTGCCCTCCGGCAGGCCGGAGCGGTCGCTGCCGCGCGCCATCTGGACGATCTGGGCGTCCAGCCCCTCACAGGCGCTGGGGCCGTGCTCCAGGACCCGGGGGACGGCCTCGCCGGCCGCCACGAAGTCGGGGAAACCGGCGATCACGAGGACCTTGGTCTCGGGCTCGGAGACGAGCCGGAGCGTCGCGCCGAGCGTGAACGCGCAGGTGCCCTCGCTGCCGACGAGCGCCCGTGCGACGTGGAAGTGGTTCTCCGGCAGCAGGTGCTCCAGGCCGTAGCCGGAGACCTGGCGGGGGAAGCGCCCCAGCGACGTGCGGATCGTGGCCAGGTGCCGGTCGCGCAGCGCCCGCAGCTCCTCGATGAACGGGTCGGCGGGCTCCTTGCCGTGGGCGCCGACCGTCAGCGCCGTGCCGTCGTAGCGGAGCACGTCGAGGGACTCGACGTTGTCGGAGGTGCGGCCGTACACGAGCGCCCGGGTGCCGCAGGCGTTGTTGCCGATCATCCCGGCGAGCACACAGCGGCTCCGGGAGGACGGGTCGGGGCCGAACCGCAGGCCGTGCCGGCCCGCCGCCCGGTTGAGGTCGTCCAGCACGACGCCGGGCTCGACGCGCGCGATCCGCCGCTCGGGGTCGAGCTCGACGATCCGGTTCATGTACCGGGAGAAGTCGACGACGAGCCCCTCGCCGACCGCGTTGCCGGCGATGCTCGTACCCGCGCCGCGCGCGGTGATCGCCACGTCGTGGTCACGCGCCGCGCGCACGGCGGCGGTGACGTCGTCGGCGGAGCGGGGGAACACCACGCCGAGCGGCACACGCCGATAGACGGACGCGTCATAGGAGTACTCGGCCCGGCACCGTACGGAGAAGTCGACCTCGCCGTCGAGTGCGGCGCGCAGGTCGTGTTCGAGTGTGCTCATCATGCCCAGCGTCGCAGATCGGGAACGGGTGGCGACGGGCGGGCCGCTCAATCGACGCGCCCGCCGGGGCCCGCGAACGCCCGCAGCAGATCGGCCAGCGCGGCGCGCAGCTCATCGGGGGTGAGTTCGAGCGCGCCGGCACCGGCGAGATGATCGAAGATCAGCCCGTCGAGGCAGGCGACGAAGATCGGTGCCTGCCGCGCGGGCTCGGCCGCGCCCAGGGCGGTGAGCAGGTCCTCGGCGATGGCGCGGAAGCGGGCGCCGGCCGTGACGAGCGCGGCGCGCAGCTCGCTCCGGCGGGTGGCCTCCAGGGCGAGCTCGTACCGGGCCAGCATCCGGG
>NZ_JBHLZP010000573.1:0-9299 GCF_042429965.1 Actinoallomurus acaciae | reverse complement strand
TCGCCCAGGGCACCGAGGCCGGCGGTCACACGGGCGAGATCTCCACGATGGTGCTGATCCCCGAGGTGGTCGACGCGGTGGCGCCGCTGCCCGTACTCGCGGCGGGCGGCATCGCGTCGGGCCGGCAGATGGCCGCGGCCCTGGCGCTCGGCGCGCAGGGCGTGTGGTGCGGCTCGGTCTGGCTGACCACCGAGGAGGCCGAGACGCTCCCGGCGGTGAAGGCCAAGATGCTCGCCGCCTCGTCGAGCGACACGGTGCGCTCCCGGTCCCGTACGGGCAAGCCCGCGCGGCAGCTGCGATCGGCGTGGACCGACGAATGGGACGCCTCCCCCGACAGCCCCGGCGCGCTGCCGATGCCGCTCCAGATGATCGTCGCCGAGGGCGCGATGGGCCCGATCGGCACGGCCGCCGAGAGCGGCAACGAGGGCGCCCGGCAGCTGGCCAACTACTTCGTCGGCCAGGTCGTCGGCCGCATGAACACCGTCAAGCCCGCGCGCCAGGTCGTCTACGAGATGGTCGAGGAGCTCGGCGAGACGCTGGAACGGCTGGCCGCACTCGGCGACGGCTGATCCCCGCGGCGACGTGCGGAGCGGGCGGCCGCGCCGACGTTCCCGGTCAGCGCTGCGGGGGACGTCCAGGTCCCGCGCGTACGAGACGCCGACCATACGTAGGGAGGGAGGTGTCCTCATGTCCCGCGACGGTCTCCTGGTTCGGGTTCGTCGCCGCGACCGTCGCTGCCCGAGCGGCGCGGAGGCCGTGGCGGCGCGGTTGTGGGCGGAGGCCTCCGACGTGCGGGTGGCGGCGGCGGTCGCGTCCTTCCGCGCCGTACCGGCCGGAGCTCGTCGTGCTGGACCTGATGCCGCCCGGCGCCGACGGACCTCCAGGCCGGGCGCGCCCGTGCTCGGGTACGACACGCGCCAGGTGGTCTTCGAGCCCGGCCGAGCGCCTATCAGCTGGAGGAGGGTACCGGTGGGGTCGATCCTGCGCGGCGCCCGTACGGCGCCGACGCTGCGCGTCGCGTACGCGGGTGTATGGAAGGAGTTCGAGCCGCTGTCGAACCCGGCTAGCCGGGTGGGCCGCAGCCTGCCGGTCCTGTCCGGGTTCGGCACACGGCCCACCGAAAAGACCATGGAACCGCTGGAACATGGTGATCGAGGCGGTCCGCGACGTACCGTGCGGACATGAGCTCTGACGAGGTACTGGTCGAGACCGACGGCCCGTTCGCCGTCATCACGATGAACCGGCCGGAGCGCCGCAACGCTCTGTCCCTGTCCCACATGCGCACGCTGACTGCGACGTTCCGGCAGGTCGGCGAGACGGACGCGGCCGGGATCGTGCTGGCCGGCAACGGCCCGGTGTTCTCCGCCGGGCACGACTTCGCCGACCTGGCCGACGCCGACCTCGCCGCCGCGCGTGAGCTGCTCCTCGCCTGCCGGGAGCTGATGGAGACCATCCAGTCCGTACCGCAGGTCGTGATCGCCCGCGTGCACGGTCTGGCGACCGCCGCCGGTTGCCAGCTCGTGGCCACCTGCGACCTGGCCGTCGCGGCGTGGAGCGCCGGATTCGCCGCGCCCGGCGGGAAGGGCGGCTGGTTCTGCCACACGCCGATGGTGCCGATCGCCCGCAACGTCGGGCGCAAGCGGGCGATGGAGATGGCGCTGACCGGCGACGTCATCGACGCCGGCACCGCGCTCGAATGGGGTCTGATCAACCGCGCCGTGCCACCGGAGGAGCTGGAGAAGGCAACCCGCGAGCTGCTCGAACGGGCCACGCGTGGCAGCCGGCGCAGCAAGGCCCTGGGCAAGCAGGCCATGTACGCCCAGCTCGGCCACCCGGAGGCGGACGCCTACACGTACGCCGTGGAAGTGATGGCCGCGACGAGTCAGACCCCCGAGGCACAGGAAGGAATTCGGGCATTCCTGGAAAAACGCGCACCGCAGTGGCCTGCGTGAGCCGGCCCGGTTCCCGTTGCGAGAAGACGGACCGCCGTGCGCGCCTTGACGGCCGCAGGGCTTGATCTTGAAGTCGGGCAGGGGGCACGATCCCCGGACCCAGATGTTCGCGCTGCTCAGAGCGCCGATGACAGATGGAGGTGCCCGAGGTGCCGTCCGGGCGGCGGTAGAGCGCCTTGCCGGTGGGCCTATAGCAGCCTGTGCCGCCGGTTGCCGCTAATACGGAGAGCCGATAGCATGGTATGCGTTGCAGTCGTAGTTTCCTCGTACGTATTGAGTTCGTCTTGAACGCCCGCGGAAGTGACGGCGGGCGTTTTCGCTTCTCCGGGATAGTCTTCGCGGAAGTAAGCCGAAGTCCGTGATGCAGCCCCGGTCCGCCAACCGGCGCCCCGGAGAGGCTCCCAAGAAGGAGAGAAAGTGGCAGAAGGCACCGTCAAGTGGTTCAACGCCGACAAGGGCTTCGGGTTCATCGCACCTGACGGCGGTGGCCCGGACGTGTTCGTGCACTACTCGGCGATCACCTCCAGCGGCTTCCGTACGCTGGAGGAGAACCAGCGCGTGAGCTTCGAGACGACCCAGGGTCCGAAGGGCCCGCAGGCGGAGCAGGTCACGCCGATCTAGACTTAGTACGACCCAAGGCCGGGCCCCACCGAACTCATCCGAGATCGGTGCGGGCCCAGCCTGCTTTTCAGACCACGCCGAGGCCCGGACGCTCCACAGCGCGGGCGTGTACGGCACCGCCCTCCTCACCGTCGCAACCAGCCCAACGACGGACCGCGCGTGCACCGTCCAACACCGATGCCGTCGGCCCGACACACAGCACCGGTCACACGAGGGCGCAGCCGAGTTCGACGGCCCGGCAGCGTCCTGACCAGCCCGACCACGACCGCACGCAGGCCCCTCCTACACCGACGCCCTCGGCCCAACACACAGCAGGGTCACACGACGGCACCGCCGAGTTCGACGGCCCGGACTCGGCCGCACACGCGCTCTCCTATGCCGACGCCATCGACCCGACACACAACACCGGTCGCACGATGGCATGGTCGGGCTCGACGACCTCGCGGCGTCGCAACCAGCCTGATCACGACCGCACCCGCACCCTCCTACACCGACGCCATCGACCCGACACACAACACCGGTCACGCGATGGCACGGCCGGGCTCGACGGGGCCGGCTCGCCGCGAACGCCCGGCTCGACCGGTCCGGGAGCCATAGCCGGGACCGGCCGCCCGGGTAGTCCTTCGGCGCGGACATGCCGCGGCGCGCCGGTTCCCGCTGAGGGGGCGCACCCCGGTCGGCGGGCCTTACTCGAGGCGTGCATGATCAGGGGCTCACCGAGCAGGTCCCGTGCCTCGATCAGACAGCCGAGACCGGCGACCAGCCGAGACGACGACCAGCCCAGCCCGGGCTGGGCCACCACCGACCGCCCCAAGCACCCCAAGCACCCCAAGCACCCCAAGCACCCCAAGCACCCCAAGCACCATGATCGCCTCGCGGCTGATCACCCGTGAAATCCAGCCACACCCGGCCATCTTTCGTAAACGCGACGCCTGTAGGCACCCGCCGCACACGCCCCCGCTCCAGACCCGGCCACCCGCCACTCCAGACCCGACATGCCTTCCGCGGACGCAAGGCATGTCGACACGCCGCCGCACATACCGACGCTCCAGACATCGCCCACACCCGGCTTCGGCCCATACGTCACACCGCCCCGACACCGACCTCAGGCGGGTCGAATCTGACGGCCGGGACACAGAAGTAGCGAGCGTTACTCGGGACGAGCATGATCACGGGCTTATCGGGCAGGCCCCGTGCCTCGATCAGACAGCCGAGACCGGTGACCGGCCGAGACGGCGACCAGCCCAGGCCGGGCTGGGCCAGCCCAGACCACCCCAGGCACCCCAGGCACCCCAGGCCAGGCCAGGCCACCCCAGGCCACCCCAGGCCACCCCAGGCCAGGCCAGGCCAGGCCAGGCCAGGCCAGGCCAGGCCAGCGACCATGGTCGCCTCGCGGCTGATCACCCGTGAAATTCAGCCACACCCGGCCATCTTTCGTGAACGCGACGTCTGTAGGCACGCGCCGCGCCTCCGTTTCAGACCGGGCCACCCGCCGCTCCAGACCCGGCCGCCTTCCGTGGACGTGAAGCCTGTCGACGCCCCGCCGCACGTGCCGTCGCTCCAGGCACCGTCCGGCTCCGGCCCGTACGTAGCGCCGCCTCGCCGTTGCTGGCGAGGGGGCGTGACCGGCGTGCATCCTCAGCGGCACGCGGGCGGGCGGGGCGGGCTAGGCGGGCGGGGCGGGCTACCGATCCCGGCCCGCATGTGGCACCTCGCCGTTGCCGACGAGAGGGCATGACCGGCGCGGATCCGCAGCGGCACGCGGGCGGGCGGGATGGGCTGTCCGATCCCGATCCCGGCCCGCACGAAGCACCGCCTCGCCGTTGCCGACGAGAGGGGATGACCGGCGTGCATCCTCAGCGGCACGCAGGCGGGCGGGGCGGGCTACCGATCCCGGCCCGTACGTGGCGCCACCTCGCCGCTGCCAGCGAGGGGGCGTGACCGGCCGCGGCGGTACGCGGGTGGGGTTGCTTCTTACTTGACGCCGGCTTCCTTCATGTCGCGGAGTTCGCGCTTGAGTTCCTTGATCTCGTCGCGGAGGCGGGCGGCGACCTCGAACTGGAGTTCTTCGGCCGCGTGGTGCATCTGCTGGGTCATCTGGTCGATCAGGGACTCCATCTCCTCGCGGGGGCGGTCGCTGACCAGGTCGGCGGCGTGGCGGCCCGTGCGCTTGGCGGACAGGCCCGGGACCGGGGCCTTGCCTCGGCTCTGCTGGCGGCCGGCGCCGATGAGCTCTTCGGTGTCGGCGTCCTCGCGGGCCAGCATGTCGAGGATGTCGGCGATCTTCTTGCGGAGGGCGGTGGGCTCGATGCCGTTCGCCTCGTTGTAGGCCATCTGCTTGGCGCGGCGGCGGTTGGTCTCGTCGATCGCGCGTTCCATCGACGGGGTGACCTTGTCCGCGTACATGTGGACCTGGCCGGACACGTTACGTGCGGCGCGGCCGATCGTCTGGATCAGTGAGGTCTCCGACCGCAGGAAGCCCTCCTTGTCGGCGTCGAGGATCGACACCAGCGACACCTCGGGCAGGTCGAGGCCCTCGCGGAGCAGGTTGATGCCGACCAGCACGTCGAACTCGCCCAGCCGCAGCTCGCGCAGCAGCTCCACCCGGCGCAGCGTGTCAACCTCGCTGTGCAGGTAGCGGACCCGGATGCCCAGCTCCAGGAGGTAGTCGGTCAGGTCCTCGGCCATCTTCTTGGTCAGCGTGGTCACCAGGACCCGCTCGTCGCGCTCGGCCCGCTCGCGGATCTCGTGGACCAGGTCGTCGATCTGGCCCTTGGTCGGCTTGATGACGACCTCGGGGTCGACCAGGCCGGTCGGGCGGATCACCTGCTCGACCACGTCGCCCTTGACGCGCCCCAGCTCGTACGGCCCCGGCGTCGCCGACAGGTAGACCGTCTGACCGATCCGCTCAAGGAACTCCTCCCACTTGAGCGGCCGGTTGTCCTGCGCGCTCGGCAGCCGGAACCCGTGCTCGACCAGCGTGCGCTTACGCGACATGTCGCCCTCGTACATCGCGCCGATCTGCGGCGTCGTCTGGTGCGACTCGTCGATCACGAGGAGGAAGTCCTCGGGGAAGTAGTCGAGCAGGGTGTTGGGCGGGGTGCCGGGGCCGCGGCCGTCGATGTGGCGGGAGTAGTTCTCGATGCCGGAGCAGGTGCCGACCTGCCGCATCATCTCGATGTCGTACGTCGTGCGCATCCGCAGCCGCTGGGCCTCCAGCAGCTTGCCCGTGCGCTCCATCTCGGCCAGGCGCTCCTCCAGCTCCCGCTCGATGCCGTTGATCGCCCGCTCCATCCGCTCGGGGCCGGCGACGTAGTGGGAGGCGGGGAAGATGTAGAGCTCGTCGTCCTCGGTGACGACCTCGCCGGTCAGCGGGTGCAGGGTCGCGAGCTTCTCGATCTCGTCGCCGAACATCTCGATGCGGACGGCGAGCTCCTCGTACTGCGGGATGATCTCGACCGTGTCGCCGCGCACCCGGAACGTGCCACGGGTGAACGCCAGGTCGTTGCGGGCGTACTGCATGCCCACCAGGCGACGCAGCAGCTCGTCGCGCTCGATCTCCTCGCCCACGCGCAGCCGCACCATGCGGTCGACGTACTCCTGCGGGGTGCCCAGGCCGTAGATGCACGACACCGACGCGACCACGATGGTGTCGCGGCGGGTCAGCAGCGAGTTGGTCGCCGAGTGCCGCAGCCGCTCCACCTCGTCGTTGATCGAGGAGTCCTTCTCGATGTAGGTGTCGGTCTGCGGGACGTACGCCTCGGGCTGGTAGTAGTCGTAGTAGGAGACGAAGTATTCGATCGCGTTGTTCGGCAGCATCTCGCGCAGCTCGTTGGCGAACTGCGCGGCGAGCGTCTTGTTCGGCTGCATGACCAGCGTCGGACGCTGGACCTTTTCGATCAGCCAGGCCACCGTCGCGGTCTTGCCGGTGCCGGTTGCGCCCAGGAGCACCGAGTCCCTGTCGCCCCGCCTGACCCGTTGCTCCAGCTCGCCGATCGCCTGCGGCTGGTCGCCGGACGGACTCATGTCGGTGACGACCTCGAAGGGCGCCACCTTGCGCTGAAGATCGGTGACAGGCCGCACGCTGTTTCCTCCGGTGAGTCTGTGGTCGCCGCCCAGAAGGGCGACGAGTGGACGGCGCCCCCTGGCCGTCCTCGTATGTCAACCGTACGACCCGGTGGTGACATTCCGGTGCCGCTCTCGCGGACTCCCCCGCAGTCACCGTAAAGTAATCGGAACGTCACGCTCCGTTAAACGCCTGCCGGAGGTCATCATGACCCACCGCATCGCCGCGCTCGTCTCGGCGCTCCCCCTCACCTACGCCGGCATGGCGTTCGCCCCGGCCGCGCGGCAACCCGCGGGCGCCGCCGGCGTGGCCGACATCGCGCATCGAGGCGCCTCCGCGCACGCCCCGGAGAACACGCTGGCCTCCTTCCGCCAGGCCAGGACCGCCGATGCCGACTACTTCGAGCTCGACGTGCAGCAGACGCGCGACCACGTGCCGGTCATCATGCATGACGCGACGCTGAGCCGTACGACCGACGCCGAGAAGGTGTTTCCGGGCCGGTCACCGTGGCGGGTCGGCGACTTCACGCTCGCCCAGATCAAGCGGCTCGACGCCGGTTCCTGGTTCTCCTCCCGCTACGCCGGCGAACGCGTCCCCACGCTCGCCGAGACGCTGCGGGAGATGGAGGGCAGCGACATGAAGCTGCTCCTGGAGCTCAAGAATCCCTCGCTCTACCCGGGCATGCCCGGCCGCGTCGCGGACGAGCTGCGGGCCCAGCCCGACTGGCTGCTCCCGGACCGTACGGTCGTGCAGAGCTTCGACTGGCCCTCGGTGGCGGCCTTCCACCGGCTGCTCCCCTCGGTGCCGACCGGCGTGATCGGCACCCCCACCGCCGCGCAGCTGCCCGCCGTCGCCCGCTACGCCGGCTATGTCAACCCGCGCTACGACACCGTCAGCGCCGCCTACGTACGGGCGGTGCACGCCCAGCACATGAAGGTCTTCGCCTGGGTCGCCGACACCCCGGCGACCGTACGGCGGCTGATCGGCGACCGGGTCGACGGGATCGTCAGCAACCGCCCCGAGGCCGTACCGCACTGACCCGAGCGGCGGGCCGCAGGACGCGCCCAGCCGGAAAAGGGGGCAATCTAATATCTCACGCCACCAACTGGCCACAACACGGCGAAACGCGCTCTGAACGCCGCACAGCAGGGCCTGAGAGCCGCTCGACCACCCACGCGGCGTCGGCGGGGATCAGGCGACGCGGCGGGTCAGCTCGGCCCACAGATCGTCCACCTGTGCGGCGAGTGACTCCAGGGTGCCGGAGTTGTCGATGGTCCGATCGGCGATCGCCCGGCGCTGCTCCCGGGTGGCCTGGGCGGCGATGCGGCCGCGCGCCGCCTCCTCGGTCATGCCGCGCAGCTCCGTGAGCCGCCGTACCTGCTCCTCGACCGGGGTGTCCACGACGACCACGAGGTCGTACAGGCCGGCCAGGTCGTTCTCGGTGAGCAGTGGCACGTCGTAGACGACGATGGCGTCCGCGGGCGCGTCGTCGACCAGCTCCTGCATCCGCTGTCCGACGAGCGGGTGCACGATCGCGTTGAGGCGCTCGCGGCGGGTGTCGTCGGCGAAGACGATCGCGCCCAGCCGTTCGCGGTCCAGGCCGCCCTCCGGGAGCAGGATCTGCTCGCCGAACTCCTTCACGATCGCGGCCAGGCCGGGCGTGCCGGGCTCGACCACCTCGCGTGCGACCGCGTCGGCGTCGACCAGGACGGCGCCGAGCGCCACCAGCCGCCGCGACACCTCGCTCTTGCCCGAACCGATGCCGCCGGTCAATCCCACTCTCAGCACGAGGCGAGAGTACTCACTCGGCCGGCTCCGCTGCCACGAGGGCCTTGCGCATGTGGACGAGCATCAGATGGTCGGCGACCCGCTCCCGGTGCGTCTCGCCGTACCCCAGACGCCGGTAGAGCCGCAGGTTCGACTCACTCAGGTGGCCGGTGAACAGCACGCAGGCGTCGGCCCGCCCGGCCGCCTCCTCCTCCAGGGCGCGCATCAGCGCCCGGCCGATGCCACGGCCCTGCAGGTCGGGGGCGACGACGAGCCGGCCGACGAGACATGTCCGGTCGTTGAACCGGCCGCGTACGGACCCGGCGATGCGGGTGCCGAGGACGGCCTTGAGGACGAGCGAGCCGACGATCATCTCCCGCACCTGGCCGATCGACTCGACCAGCGGCGGCAGGAACGGGTCGCCGTGCAACTGCGCCTCGGTCACATAGGCGGCGCGCTGGAGCGTGAGGATCTCCCCCGCGTCCGTCTCGTCGGCCCGCTCGATCCGCACGTCGTCCATGAGCGCTCAGCCTACGACCCGTACGGTGGCCGCCAACATCGAGCGGCTCGGGCCCGTGGCGGTGTCACCGAGCCCCAGGTCACCGGTGCCGAAGATGGAGACGGCGGCGTCACCGCCGGCGGCGCGCAGGTCGCCCTGCCCGGTGATCTGGTCCGCCTCCGGCCGGCCGCTCGCCGCGTCCAGGTTCCCCGCGATCACCGTGTGCGGGGCGCCGCTCCACGCCTGGAGCAGCGTGCCGATCTCGGCGAGCCGGGTCCGGGTACGGCCGGCGCCGTGCTGGACGTCCACCGACCACACGTCCGCCGTACGGCCGCCGCCGGCGTCGATGCGTGCCCACACATAGCCGCGTGCCTGCGGCCCGGCGCCCACGGGC
>NZ_JBHLZP010000572.1:0-9061 GCF_042429965.1 Actinoallomurus acaciae | reverse complement strand
CTGGCGGAGCTGACCCACCACCCGCGGATCCTCGGCGTGGAGGCGCATCGGCTGCTGCGCAACCTGATGGACCGCCGCTGGTCCGGCCGGACCTCGGCGCTCACCGACGAGCAGATCTCCGCACTCCGGTCACCGGACCCCCACGACGCCGCCCCGATCGCGCTGAACGACCTCGACCGCCGGCTGCTCCCCGCGCTGGCCGCCGACGGCCGTGCCGCCTACCCGAGCCTGGCGCGGCACGCCGGCTGGTCGGAGTCGGCGGTCCGCCGCAGGCTGGCGGACCTGCGCCGCTCCGGTGTGGTCCGCTTCGACGTCGAGATCGATACGGCCGTGTTCGGCTTCCCGGTCCAGTGCCTGCTCTGGCTGACCGTCACCCCGTCCCGGCTGTCCTCCGTCGCCCATGCCCTGGCCGCCGACGCCGAGGCGGCCTTCGTCGGCGCGACCACCGGCCGGCACAACCTGCTGGCCATCGCCGTCTGCCGCGACGAGGACGCCCTCTACACCTACCTCAGCGATCGGATCGGATTCCTCGACGGCGTCGAACGCCTGGAGACCGCCCCGATCACCTCCTACACCAAACGGGTCGCCCCGATCTCCTGAGCGGCGGACGGTCCTCCTGCGGATACCTTGGCGTGTGTCCGCTTCGAGAGGGCCGGGATGACGGCTGACTTCTTCTACGACGAGTGGGGCCGCCGCCGACCGGGGGATCGACGCGATCTCGCGCGGGCCGGGCGGCTGCTCGGCCTGCTCGCGCCTCCTCCGCTCCCCACGCTCACGGTCGTCGGGTCCAAGGGCAAAGGCACGGCCGCGACGTACGCCTCCGCGCTGCTGGCGGCGGCCGGGTGCCGGGTGGTCACCGTCACCAGCCCCGGCCTGCGACACGACACCGACCGGATCCGGGTCGACGGGGTCGCCGTCTCCGGCCGTGACCTCGCCGCGCTCGGGCGGCGGCTCTCGGACGCGGCGCGCACGCTGCCACCGCCCGGCGCGGGCTACCTGTCGCCGAGCGCCCTGTTCACCCTCGCCGGGCTGTCGGTCGCCCTCGACGCCGGGCCCGACGGCGCGGTGCTCGAAGCGGGGATGGGAGGCGCCTCGGACGAGGTGGGCCTCGTACCGCCGACGGTCGTGGCGATCACCACGGTGTTCGGCGGGCACCTCGACGTCCTCGGCGACACGCCCGCCGAGATCGCCGCGGACAAGGCCGGTGTGGTCGCGGAGCTCACCCGGGCGGTCGTGTCGCTTCCGCAAACGCCGGACGTGGCGGCGGCGATCGATGCGACCGTCGCCGGCCGTACCGGCCGGCGGGCCGAGGTGATCACCGATACGGCGCCGGAGGGCGCTTCCGCCCTCCGGGAGCCCGCACCCCTTGCGGGGTTCCCCGCCCCCGCCATGCGCTCCGGGCTCCACCGCCCCAACGCCCTCCTGGGCTGCGCCGCCGCCCGGCGGTTGCTGGAGGCGACCGGCCGACCCGCTCCGGACCCGGCGCGCGCGGCCGGGGTCCTGGCCTCCGTACGGCTCCCCGGCCGGCTGTCCTGGCACACGATCCCCGGCGCCACCGTCCTCCTCGACTCCGCCGTCGAGGCGGACGGCGCCGCCGCCGCGCTCGCCGAGGCGTACCGCCGCTGGGACCGGGTCGACCACGTCCTGGTCTGCCTGCCCGACCACAAGGACCTGGAGGGCGTCCTGAGCGCGCTCGGGGGCCTGCCGGTGACCACGGTGCGGATGCCCGACCGGGAGAGCCTGCGGTTCACGCGCACGCGCGACGGCCTCGACATCGCCGATCTCACGCCCGGACGGCTCGCGGCGTTCGGGGAGAGGATCGTCGTCCTCGGCACCGTCTACTTCACCGGCCGGGTGCTCGACCTCCTCGACGCCGACACGACGCGCCTGTTCGCCGGCTGAGCCGCCTCACTCCTCGATGCGCAGGACGATCATGGCCATGTCGTCGTGCGAGGGCTCGGTGGAGAACGCGCGTACGGCGCGGCTGACCCGGGCGGCGACCGCCCCGGCGCCCAGCCCGGCGCAGCCCGCGAGGATGCGTTCGAGCCCCCCGTCGTCGCCCAGCAGCCGGTCGCCGTTGCGCCGCTCGGTCACGCCGTCGGTGAACCCGAGCAGGAGATGCCCCGGCCCGAGGGTGACCGTCTGGACGGAGAACTCCGCCTCGGGGAACGCCCCGAGCATCAGGTCGGACTCGTCGTCGCCGGTGACCGTGCCCGCCGGGGTGAGGAACAGCGGCGGCGGGTGACCCGCGGTCGCGTACGTCACGCGGGCGCTGCCGTCCTCCCGCGGCTCGACCTCTCCGTGCAGCAGCGTCAGGAACCGCGCGCGGGACCCCTCGTCCAGGATGAGCGCGTTGAGGCGTTCGAGGACCTCGGGGATGGAGTAGTTCTCCCGGCCGAGGATGCGCAGCGCCTGGCGGGCCAGGCCGGTCACCGACGCCGCCTCCGGCCCGGTGCCGCACACGTCGCCGATGGCGAAGCGCCACCGCGAGCCCACGCTGAACACGTCGTAGAAGTCGCCGCCGACCTCACCGCTCTCACCGGCCGGTTCGTACACCACGGACACGTCCAGCCCCGGGATGACCGGGATCTCCGGCGGCAGGAGGCTGCGCTGGAGCGCCCGGCTCATGTCCGACTGCTCCTCGTACAGCCGCGCGTTGTCGATCGCGAGCGCCGCGCGCCCGGCGAGATCCTCGGTCAGCTCCAGCATGTCGCGGTTGAACCGGGCGCCCCTCGGCCCGCCGACGACGAGCATGCCGATGCTGCGTCCGCGCGCCAGCAGCGGGAACACGTGCGCGACGTCACCGGCGACCCGGTGCGCGGTGGGAGGCATGCCCTCGCTGGGCGCGGCTCCGAAGCCCTCCCACGGCCCGGGCTCGGCCGGCGGCGGCGCGGGCGGCAACAGGTCGAGCAGCGTGCGCAGGTCGGCCACCATCGTCTCGTCGGCGTGCCAGGCGTACGCCGGGAGCGCCGTGCCGCTGTCCCGTACGGTGAACAGGGCGCACCAGGTCGCCAGGCGGGGCACGATCAGCTGCGACACCAGCGCCATGGTCATCTGCTGGTCGAGAGTGCCGGCCAGCAGGCTGCTCGCCTCGGCGAGGAAGCCGAGCCAGCCGCGCCGGGCCCGCTCCAGCTCCATCAGCCGCGCGCGTTCGAGCGAGGGCGCCTGCCGGTCGGCGACCTGCTGGAGGCGCTCGACGTCGGACTCGTTGAAGTGGGCCGCGTCACGCGCGGCCGCGATGATCAGCCCGATGCCCCGGCCGTCGATGACGAACGGCGCGGTGACGAGCGAGCGGATGCCGGCGGCCTGCAGCGCCGGCAGGTTGTACGGGCTGCCGCCCAGGTCGGCGTAGACGCCCCGCCCGCCGACGGTGGCGCCCTCCAGCCCCATCTCCAGCGCCGTGCCCTCGGGCCGTACGCCGGAGGTCGCCTTGAGCACGAGGTCGGCGTCGTCCTCGGTCAGCAGGACGTACACACAGTCGGCGCCCAGGGCGTCCTGCGCGGTCTGCGCGGTGCGGTGGGCGAGTTCGTCGACGGTCGGCCGGCTGGGCCGCGGCGCGGTCACCATCTCCTCGTACGAGGGCGGCGGGGGCGCCGGCTTCTCCCCCGAGACTCCGGGAACGGTGAACCAGACCTGCTTGTCGCCCTGGCCGTACGTGACGCCCCAGGAGATCGCCAGCGTTTCGGGGAACAGCAGCCCGCGCCCGCTCACCTGATCGCCGGGAACGGGGATGCGCCGCGCCTGGTGACGGTCGTGAACCTCGACCCTCACCTGGCCGCCGAGCGCCTCGCACACGACCTCGACCTCGGTCCCGGCGTGGACGATTGCGTTCGTAACCAGTTCACTGGTGAGTAGCATGGCGTCGTCCACCTCGTCGACGCCCCAGTTACGAAGCGTGTCCCCGACAAAACGCCGTGCAGCCGCGACTGACGCGACCTCCGGCGGGAAGGTCGCGTACCTCTTTGGGTTCTTCTCCACGGTCTCTTGGATTCGTCTCGGGGATGCACGACGCTGCCATCGTGGCAGATTCCCCGGGTGGGCTGTACATATCCCCGACCACGTCGCATGGAAGGCGAGGTGCTAGTTAATGCCTCGAAGCACGTCCCATGCACCGGTGAGCGTCCAGTATGACGAGGCTGACCTGCGGCCGGTCCTCGACGCGCTCAGCGCCCTGCGCGACGGAGATTTCGATACCAGACTTGATACCTCCGGTGATGACGTCCTGGCCGAGATCGCCTCCGTCTTCAACGAAGTCCAGTCACGTGCGGGCCATCTGACCGGGGAACTCGTCCGCGTGCAACGTGAGGTTCGTCACGAAGGCCGGATCGACGAACGGCTCGGCGCCGACGGCGAGGGCGCCTGGGCGACCGGCAACGCCGCCGCGAACGCGCTCATCGACACGCTGGTGCAGTCCGCGACCGCGATGGCCCGGGTGTCCGACGCGGTCGCCGACGGCGACCTGAGCCAGCGCATCGAGCTCGACACCGGCACCCGGCCCTGGCGCGGCGAGCTGCTGCGGATGGGCTCGGGCGTCAACCGCATGGTCGAGCACCTCGACGAGTTCGCCGCGGAGGTCACCCAGCTGGCCCGCGAGGTCGGCGCGGAGGGGCGCCTGGGCGGCCAGGCCAAGCCGCGGGAGATGTCGGGTCGCTGGCGCGACGTCACGGGCGCGGTCAACGCCATGGCGAGCCGGCTCACCGGCCAGGTCCGCGACATCGCCCTCGTGACCACCGCGGTGGCCAAGGGCGACCTGACCCGCAAGGTCACGGTGGAGGCGACCGGCGAGCTGCTGGAGCTGAAGGAGACCGTGAACACCATGGTCGGCCAGCTCTCCTCGTTCGCCGACGAGGTGACCCGCGTGGCCCGCGAGGTCGGCACCGAAGGACGCCTCGGCGGCCAGGCACAGGTCAGCGGCGTCAGCGGCGTCTGGAAAGACCTCACCGACAACGTCAACTCCATGGCCGGCAACCTCACCGGCCAGGTGCGCAACATCGCGCAGGTCGCCACGTCCGTCGCGAACGGCGACCTGTCCAAGAAGATCACCGTTGACGCCCAGGGCGAGATCCTCCAGCTCAAGGACACCCTCAACACGATGGTGGACCAGCTGTCCGGCTTCGCCAACGAGGTCACCCGCGTGGCCCGCGAGGTCGGCACCGAAGGACGCCTCGGCGGCCAGGCATCAGCGGCGTCAGCGGCGTCTGGAAAGACCTCACCGACAACGTCAACTCCATGGCCGGCAACCTCACCGGCCAGGTCCGCAGCATCGCCCAGGTGGCGACCGCGGTGGCCGGCGGCGACCTGTCCAAGAAGATCACCGTCGACGCCCAGGGCGAGATCCTCCAGCTCAAGGACACCCTCAACACGATGGTCGACCGGCTGTCGGCGTTCGCGGACGAGGTCACCCGCGTGGCCCGCGAGGTCGGCACGGAGGGCAACCTGGGCGGCCGCGCGAAGGTCGGCGGCGTCAGCGGCGTCTGGAAAGACCTCACCGACAACGTCAACTCCATGGCGGACAACCTGACCTCCCAGGTCCGCAACATCGCCCAGGTGACCACGGCGGTCGCGAACGGCGACCTGACCAAGAAGATCGACGTCGACGCCCAGGGCGAGATCCTGGAGCTGAAGACCACGATCAACACGATGGTCGACCAGCTGTCCGCGTTCGCCGGCGAGGTCACGCGTGTGGCCCGTGAGGTGGGCAGCGAGGGCCGGCTGGGCGGCCAGGCCGAGGTCGAGGGCGTCTCGGGCACGTGGAAGCGGCTCACCGAGAGCGTGAACGAGCTGGCCGGCAACCTGACCCGGCAGGTGCGCGCCATCGCGTCGGTGGCCAGCTCCGTCGCCCGCGGCGACCTGAGCAAGTCGGTCGCCGTCGAGGCGCGCGGCGAGGTCGCCGAGCTCGGCGACAACGTCAACCTCATGGTGGCCAACCTCCGCGAGACCACCCGCGCCAACCAGCAGCAGGACTGGCTGAAGACCAACCTCGCCCGCATCGCCGGCCTCATGCAGGGCCACCGCGACCTCATGGAGGTCGCCCGGCTGATCATGAGCGAGGTCACGCCGCTCTCCTCCGCCCAGTACGGCGCGTTCTACCTCGCCGAGGAGGGCTCCGAGGGCGAGCGCGAGCTGGTGCTCAAGACCGGTTACGGCGTGGGCAGGGACCAGATCGACAAGGTCCGCTTCGCGTTCGGCGACCGCCTCGTGGGCCAGGCCGCCGTGGAGCACAAGCCGATCCTCGTCGACGACCTCCCGCCGGGCTACATCACGATCGGCACGGGCCTGGGCCAGGCGTCCCCGGCGAACGTCATCGTGCTGCCGATCCTGTTCGAGAACCGCGTGCTCGGCGCGATCGAACTCGCGTCGTTCAGCCCCTTCAGCGAGGTCCACCTGGCGTTCTTCGACCAGTTCGTGGAGACCATCGGCGTGACGATCAACACGATCACCGCCAACTCCCGTACGGAGGCGCTGCTCGCCGAGTCCCAGCGCCTGACGGTCGAGCTGCAGGACCGCTCCAGCGAACTGCAACGCCAGCAGGCGGAGCTGCGGCGCTCCAACGCCGAGCTGGAGGAGAAGGCGGCGCTGCTGGCCAAGCAGAACCGCGCGATCGAGATGCAGAACTTCCAGATCGAGCAGGCACGCCGCACGCTGGAGGAGCGCGCCGAGCAGCTCGCGCAGTCCTCGCGCTACAAGTCCGAGTTCCTCACCAACATGTCCCACGAGCTGCGCACACCGCTCAACAGCCTGCTCGTGCTCGCCAAGCTCCTGGCCGGCAACCCCGACAAGAACCTCACGGCCAAGCAGGTCGAGCTGATCAAGACGATCCACGAGTCGGGCAGCGACCTGCTGCGGCTCATCAACGACATGCTCGACCTGTCCAAGGTCGAGGCGGGCAAGATGGAGCTGCACCCGCAGCGCATCACACTGTCGGAGCTGGTCGACTACGTCGACGCGACGTTCCGGCCCATGGCCGCCGACAAGGGGCTCGCCTTCGACGTGTACGCCGAGCCGGGCCTGCCGCACGAGCTGTACACCGACGAGCAGCGGCTCCAGCAGGTGCTGCGCAACCTGTTGTCCAACGCGGTCAAGTTCACCTCCTCCGGCGAGGTACGCCTCACGGTGCGGCGCCCGAGGGACGTGACCTTCGTCGACCCGGCGCTCACCGACAACCCCGACGTCATCGGCCTCGCGGTCACCGACACGGGCATCGGCATCGACGAGCACAACCTCAAGTCGATCTTCGAGGCGTTCCAGCAGGCGGACGGCACCACCAGCCGGCGCTACGGCGGCACCGGGCTGGGCCTGTCGATCAGCCGTGACATCGCCGCGCTGCTCGGCGGCGAGATCCACGTGTCCAGCCGCCCGGGTGACGGCAGCACGTTCACGCTGTACCTGCCGGTGCGCTACGCCGGCCCGGTCGACACGGCGCTCGCCGCGCCCAGCGAGAGCCGGCCCGCGCCGCAGCCGCCGCCTCCCGCCCCGCAGGCGACGCTGGAGCTGCCCGAGGCCGAGGAGCAGTACACCGAGAACCCCATCGACGACGAGGTCCTGTCGGGCCGCAAGATCCTGATCGTCGACGACGACGTACGGAACATCTTCGCGCTGACGTGCGTGCTGGAGCAGTACGGCATCGAGGTGCTGTACGCCGAGAACGGCCGCGAGGGGATCGACACGCTCGACCGCAACGAAGACATCGACCTCGTCCTGATGGACGTCATGATGCCCGAGCTCGACGGCTACGCGACCACCGAGGCCGTACGCCGGATGCCGCAGTTCGCCGACCTGCCGATCATCGCCCTCACCGCGAAGGCGATGAAGGGCGACCGGGAGAAGAGCATCGAGTCCGGCGCATCCGACTATGTGCCCAAGCCTGTCGACGCGGACCACCTTCTTGACATCATGAGGGCGTGGCTCAGTCGGCCGCGCACGTGATGGAGGCTTGAACCGTGGCCGAGAAGGCGAACATCCTGCTGGTCGATGACCGCGACGAGAACCTCGTCGCGCTCGAGGCGATTCTCAGCTCCCTCGACCAGAACATGATCCGTGCCCGCTCGGGCGACGAGGCCCTGCGGGCCCTGCTGACGAACGAGTTCGCGGTGATCCTGCTGGACATCGTGATGCCGGGCATGGACGGCTTCGAGATCGCCCGCGCGATCAAGCGTCGACGTAAGACGCGCGAGGTGCCGATCATCTTCCTGACCGCGGTGGACGCGGGCCCGGACTACGCGTTCCGCGGGTACGCCGCCGGCGCCGTCGACTACATCTCCAAGCCGTTCGACCCGTGGGTGCTGCGGACCAAGGTGTCGATCTTCGTGGAGCTGCACCGGAAGAACCAGCAGCTGCGCGAGCAGTCGGAACTGCTGCGCACGCAGTTCGCGGCCGCCCCGTCCGGGGAGTTCGCCGCGGAACTCAGCGAGCGCCTGGCGTCCGTGGAACAGCAGATCGGGGTACTGTCCCGGTGGGCGTCCAAGGACGCGGAGGCGGCCGAGGCGATGAGCGCCTTGGAGGAGCGTGTCGGCGAACTGAGAACCGCCATCGACACGCTACGCCCGCCGTCCGACTGAGGACCCTGCCGGCCTCCCGAGGACTCTGCCCACCGAGTGAGCGCCGGTCTCGCGCTGCGCCTTCTCGGCGGTCACCTGATCGTCGCCGGGCCACTGTCGCTCGGGCTCGCGGTGTTCTCCCTCATCGACGCCGCCCCGCCCGCCTGCTGGGCGCCCTGCTCACCGATTGAGGACTCCGCCCGCCCGCCGTGGGCTCTGCCCGTCGGCTGAGCGCTCCGCTCGCCTGCCAAGGGCTCTGCCAGCCCGCCGGGCCGTCCTGCCCACCGGCTGAGGGCCCTGCCGGCCTGCCGACTGGAGCGTCAGTGGCGAGGGTGGGCTCCGGGCCGCCCTCGCCGCATGGTGTCTGGACGGGTTTTCTGGGGTGAAAAGACGAAGGGGAGTGGAAGCCCGCCGTATGCGGGCTTCCACTCCCCTTCGTGGAAAAGAGGAAGAGGAGACGAACACACCACAGGAAAAATCCTGCGGGGTTCTGTCTCCTCTTCCCCTCTTATCTATGTTGATGT